>JAJXTA010000563.1 GCA_021784265.1 bacterium
CGTGGGCCGGCCAGCGACACGGTTCGAGCCGGCGGGCCCGAGGGAATTCGAGCCGATGGTTCGGACCAACTACCCGCGGTTGGGGGCCATCGATCGCGCGCCCCGTCCTCCGCCTCGAGCATGCCCGTATGCGAACACTCCGTCACCTCTTCGAGAACAACGCCGCCTGGGCTGGCCGCCTCCGCCAGCAGGACCCGGAATTCTTTCGCAAGCTGGCGCGCCAACAGTCGCCCGCGTACCTGTGGATTGGCTGTTCGGATAGCCGGGTGCCCGCCAATCAGATCGTCGGGCTGCTGCCCGGCGAGCTGTTCGTCCACCGCAACATTGCCAACCTCGTAGTCCACACCGACCTGAACTGTTTGTCCGTGATGCAGTTTGCCGTCGAGTTGCTCAAGGTGCGGCACGTGATTGTCTGTGGCCATTATGGGTGCAGCGGGGTGCGGGCGGCCTTTCGCGGGGACCGGATTGGGTTGAGCGACAATTGGCTGCGGCATCTGCAGGACGTGCGCGAGAAACACCAGCCACGCCTGACCGCAATCGGGGCCGAAGCGGAGGGCTGCGACCGGCTCTGCGAACTTAACGTCATCGAGCAGGCCCTCAACGTCTGCCAAACCACCATCGTCCGCGACGCCTGGGAACGGGGCCAGGAGCTGGCGGTTCACGGCTGGATCTACCGGCTCGAAGATGGCCGGCTGCGCGACCTGCACATGACGGTGACCGCGAGCGGCGAAGCCTTGACCCTGTATCAGGCCGCCGTTGCCGCGCTCCCGAGCACCCTCGCCCCGGGAGCGCCCTGAGGCAGCGCGGTAACGTCCCCCGCCCCGCCGGGCGGCCGCGGCCGGGAGGCGCCCGCGAGAACGTGCCTGTGGGCCGCGGTCACGGGGCGTAGGGTACGGTGCCGGTGGCATCGACCGAATAACCCCACTGGGCCAGGTAGCGGTCGCCGGGCAAAAAGGCGTCGTGCGCCGCGGCGAGTTTGCGTTGGAGAGTGGCCTCCAGGTCCCCCTGGAGCCGGGCGAAGCGGGGCCGGCCGATCAGGTTGTGCTGTTGCCAGGGGTCGCGCGCATCGTCGAACAGCAGCCAGGGACCCGCAAGGTCGCGGACGTAGGTATAACGGGTGGTCCGCACTCCCCGGTATTCGCGTCCGCCCTGGCGCCGAGTCCATTGGCCAAACGGAGCCACACAACTGATTAGCATTGCGCCGTCGCCCGGGGCGGGGCCGCCGCGCATGGCGGCGCTGAAGTCCCGGCCCTCGACGGACGGAGGGATGGGGACCCCGACGAGGCCCAGGAGGGTGGGCATGAGGTCTTCCGAACCGATGGGGACCTGGAGCCGCCGAGGCTTGAGCCCCAACCCGGTCGGCCCATGCCACAGCAGCGGAACGCGGATCGCTTCGTCGTAGGGCTGTTGCTTGTTGTGGCCACCGTGCGCGCCGAGCAGATCCCCGTGATCCGCGGTGAAGATCACCAGGGTGTTGGTGGCCAACCCGGCTTGTGCGAGCGTCGCCCGCAGCTCGCCCACGCATTCATCCAATGCCGTGCAATGGGCATAGTAACCGGCGAGGTCGCGCTGGATCACGCCCGCGAGCGCGGGCGGGACATTGGGCGCCAGTTTGAAGCGCTGGTGGGCGTAGAGGGCGCGATAGTGGGCCGGGGCAGTTTGGTAAGGGTCGTGGGGCGGGCCCCAGGCGAGCATGAGAAAGAAGGGGCGGGGGGAGGCGGCATGGTTCCGGAGGTACTGGCAGGCGTCGCGGGTCTGGGCCTGCGCGTCATAACCTGGCCAGCGGAGTTTCGTCGGCCCATCAGCGTAATAGAAAGAGTGGTTATAGTCGTGGGTGCATTCGAGGGCTTTCCAATACTCGAACCCTTGCCGCCGTTCACGCGGGATGAAGGCGGAGCGGCCGTCGCCGTTGAGATGCCATTTGCCGATGTAGGCGGTGTCGTAGCCGGCCTGGCCCAGGACCTTAGCCAGGGTGACCGCCGCGGGCGCAAGCGGCACATCGTTCATGAACACCCCATGCGTCAAGGCCCGCTGCCCGGTCAGCAACGACGCCCGGGTGGGACAACAGACGGGCAAGCTGGACATGGCATGGACGAAATCCACGCTCACCCGCTGGAGCCGGTCCAGGTTCGGAGTTCGGACCTCGTGGTCTCCGGCGAAGCCGAAGGCCCCCGCCCGCCATTGATCCGCCACGATCAAGAGGATGTTGGGCCGGGCGGAGGCACCACTCCCAGGAGCGGTGGCTGGCGCCGGGCCCGCTTGGGCGCCGCACAGGACCATGAGCGCACCGGCCACCAGTGCCCTCCACCCCCGCTTCACGGGAGCGCCCGGGCCAGGCCAGCGCTCACGAGTGGGGCCGTCCGGGAGTGGGTCGATCTCGGCACCGCCGAGGTGTCCAGGGGCCTCGAAGGCTGGTCCGCGCGGCGCAGTCACGTTGGATAGGGAAGAGTTGAGCGGGTTGAGACGCACCGCGCTAAGTCTTAAGCCCGGAGAGATCGACTTCCAGCCGCCGGTTCTCCTCGAGCACCGCCGCCATCGTCAGCCGGGCCTGGCGCGCGGCAGCCTCACGACCCAGCACGACGGTGAACACCCCGTCCACGGCGCGGTTCACCGTCTCGTTGGCCCAGCGTCCCTCGGTAACGTGGCGATAGAAGGTGGCGATATTCCGCACCGCGCCAGCCTCATACAGGTTCTCGACTTGGCCGCTGTGAGCGTCGTCGAAGGTTCGCGCCTCGGCCTTGCCCCAGTAGTTCAGCAAGGCGTTGCCGGTCTGGCCATGAATGCGGCAGCTCAGCTCGCCCTGGGTTTGATTGCCCAGGCCCTGGCCGAAGTGGTTATGAACCAAGCCGTCGGCATAAGTGAAGACGAGGGAGCACACGTCGTGGCTGTCGCCGTGCGGGTTGGGACGGCAGACGCGCGAGCTGCCCAGCGCCGCCATCGGCCGGCGGCCCAGCGCCCAGAGGGCGGCGTCCAGGGCGTGGATGTCGTAGTTGCCCAGGTAATCACAGCCCATGGCGATGTCGTTCACCCAGATCAACCCCCGCAACCGGTTCTCGAGGGTCGCCGCCCGGGGCGGGTCCGCAAACCCACCGCAGATGCCCACGGTCGCCACCTGCGCGATCTGGCCAAAACCGGGCGCGTGGAGGCGGCGGAGCACCTCTTGATTCACAGGATCGGTAGGCATCTGGTAGTCCACCAGGTAACACCGCTGGCGCCGCGCCGCTTCCTGGCCGGCGGCAAGGATTTGCCGAGCCCCCGGCACGTCCACCGCGACCGGCTTGGCCGAATAAACGTGCAGCCCGGCCTCGACCGCGGCGCGGGCGTGTTCGGGGAAGAAGAACGGCGGCGTCTCGAGCGCGACGGCCTCGACGCCGCTTTCCAACAGCCGCTTGTAGCCGGACAGGGTCGAGAACCGCCGTGCCTTATCCACGCCCAGG
>JAJXTA010000564.1 GCA_021784265.1 bacterium
TCCTCGCCGGCCTTGAGCTTCATGGCGCCAATCTCCAAGACATGCCGGGTCCGCTCGTTGAGCAAGCGGACAATCTGGGCGTCGAGACGGTCGATGGCTTTCCGATGCTCGATCAGGTGCGTCATGGGTGCTCCGTTGCGGCTGGCGGTTCTGCCAGGGGCGGCCCGGGCGCGGCCGGTGGCGGGGGGAGGGGGGCGGACGGTTCGGGGCTTGACCCACCCCCGCCTGCGGAGGCCTCGGGGGCGGTCTCGGTGGTTGCGGGGGCCGGTGCGGGCGGGGTCGCCTCCGGCGTCTCTGGCGCCGACACTGGCGGGACTTGGGGTGTGAGTTGGAGTTGCTCGGGCGGCACCGTGGCCAAGCCGGGCTCGGCGGTCACCAGGCTGGGCGGGCGCTCGACCGGGAGGCGGCGGAGCTCGTCGGCCGCCGGCAATTCTTCCAGGGTGCGCAGGCCAAAATACTCCAGGAACAGCGGGGTGGTGCGGTAGGTCATCGGGCGCCCCACGACCTCGGCGCGACCGGCCGACTCGACCAAGCCGCGCTCCAGGAGGGTCTGCAACACCCCGTCGATGGTCACGCCCCGGATTTGTTCGACTTCGGCGCGGGTGATGGGCTGGCGGTAGGCGATAATCGTGAGCGTTTCCAAGCCGGGTTGGGAGAGCCGCGCGGGCCGGGCGCGTTCGCCCACCAGGGCCTTGAGCCACGGCGCATACTCGGGCCGGCTCACGAACTGCCAGCCGCCCGCCACGCACACCAGGCGGAACGCGCGGCCCGCCTCGGCGTAGTGTTGGGCCAAGGCCTCGAGGGTGCTCTCGATCTCCGGCGCCTTGGTCTTGGTATAGACCCGCGCCTCCGCCTCCTCGGTGTGCTCGGCGGCCCCGCTCAAGACCCCGCGCAATTCCGCCAGCGTGAGGGGCTTCTGGGCGGTGAAGAGGATTGCCTCCAGGATCAGTCTCAGTTCCATCGTCAGTTGGTTGGGGCGAGCGGGGCGTCGGCCGCCGGCCCCGGGCGGGGGGCCTCCGCCGGGACCTCGGCGCCGGCCAAGCCGATCTCAATCTCTGAAAACGGGGCGGCTTGCCGGGCCACCAATTGCCGGAGCCGGATCAGCTCCAGCAGGGCGAGAAAGGTCACCACCACTTCCGAGCGGCTGGTGGCCTGCGCGAACAGCGCCGAGAAGCGGATCGAGCCCTGGGCCGCCAGCGTTTGGCGGAGCACGTCGATCTTCTCGCTCACCGTCCACGGGTCGGCGAAGACATCGCGCGGGCCTTCCCGCTGCTGGAAGTTCTTTAAGAGCGTGTTGACCGCTCCGATCAGGTCAAACAACGAGGCTTCGTGGCGGAGGGGCGGGGCCTCGAAGTGGGGTTTGGGGGCGCGGCGCGGGTAGGTGTTCTCTTGCGCCAGTTCCAGGGTTTGGAGGCGCGCGGCGGTATCCTTGAATTTCTTGTACTCGACCAGGCGGCGGATCAGTTCCCAGCGCGGGTCCAGCTCCTCGTCTTCGGCGTCGGCCGGGGCTTGTTGGTCCACGGGCAGCAGCTCGCGGCTCTTGATGTACATCAGCGTCGAGGCCATCACCAGGAACTCCCCGGCGATGTCCAGATCCAGTTGCCGCAGCATCTCGACATATTCGATGAATTGCGTGGCCAGCTTGGTCAGGTTGACCTGGTAAATATCCACCTCCTCCTTCTTTACCAGGTAAAGCAGGAGGTCGAGCGGTCCCTCGAAGACCTCGAATTGGACTTTGTATTCGGCCATGTTCCACGGCGACGCCGCCGCGCGGCTGGGCCGCCCGTTTGGCCCGCGCCGCCGGGGGCCGTTCGCCAACCCGAGACGGCCTTCAGCCGCAACAGGAAAACAAACGCTACCCGGCGGCAAAGGTTTTGGCAATGCCCGACCACGCTTTCCCCTTGGCGGCGGGCGGGCGGGATGGTACAAGCCTCGACCATCAGCCTGGGCCCTTGGCAACCCGTTCGCGCCGCGGACGGGGCCGGGCGGGGGGCGGGCGCCCTGGTGGCGCCGCTCCGACCCGCCGGCAGCGGCGCGCCTGGGCCTGTTGCAGACGATGATCGTTGTCACCGATGACCGGTGTGCCGGCTACCAGCGCGCGGGGCACCCGGAATGCCCGGAGCGGGTCAGCCGCACCGCGGCGCGCTTGCGCCGGCAAACCACCCTTCCCGTGACCTGGGCCGAGCCCGGCCCGGTCGCCGAAGTCCAACTCCGCCGGGCCCACTCGGATCGCCACCTGGCGATTCTGGACCAGGCCTATGATTTCGACGCCGACACCCCCGCTTATCCCGAGATCCGCGAGCACGCCCTGCGGAGCGTCGGGGGCGCCCTCCACGCCCTGGAGAGCGCCCTGCGCGGCGACACGGCCTTCTCCCTGTTCCGGCCCCCCGGCCACCACGCGACCACCGACCGGGCGATGGGGTTTTGCTACCTCAACTCGGTGGCGATTGCGGTGCTGGAGGCGCTGGCCCGGGGCGTGCCCAAGGTGGCGGTCCTGGACTTCGACGTCCACCACGGCAACGGCACCGAGGCCATCTTGCTGCGCGAGCCTCGAGCCGCCTACTTCTCCGTGCACCAGTACCCGGCGTATCCCGGGACCGGGGCGGCCTCGTACCGCAACGCCCATAACTACCCTGTGCCCCCTGGGGCCACACGGGCGGAGTATCGAAGCGCCTTGGCGAGCGCCGTGGCGGACTTGGGCCGGTTCGGTCCCAGCCTGGTGGCGGTCTCCGCCGGGTTCGACGCCTATAAAGACGATCCCCTCAGCCACGCGGCCCTCGAGGCGGAGGATTTCCATTGGCTGGGCGAGGCGGTCCGGGCCTTAGGGGTGCCGGCCTTCAGCATCCTCGAGGGGGGGTATAGTCCGGCCTTGCCCGACCTGGTCTTCGCCTACTTGCGGGGTCTGGCGGGCCTGAACGGCGAGCTGACTTCATCCCCGCCGGCGGCCCCGGCTTGAGGCCCGCCGCCTTAGCCTGGGATTAGTAGCCCAGCCGCGTCAGCACATAAACGCCGATGATCACGCCCACGCTCAGGAGAGACATTACCAACGCCGTCGGCGCGAAGTAGGAGACGGCAATCAGCAACACCCCGCCAACCAAGGGGGCCAGCGCCTGCTGTTTCTTGCCGTAAATGAAGTAGCCGACCCCGAGCGAGCCCCAGATCAGCGAGGCGAAGAGAAAATGCGTGTCGAACAGGTTCACGGCGACGGCGCGTGCCAGGACGCAGGCTAGGCCGGAGGCGGGGCGCTGTCCAGCGTTCCGCCGGCGTGTCCCCTCGGATTTGTGGGGCAAACGTCACACCGGCCACGCGGGATTCCTCTCCGGCCTCTCCCACCCCCTCCCGGGTAACAAAACTTTTGGCGCAATTCGGCGAAGCGCTGGAGTTCAACTCGGGGCTTGCAATCCGGGGCGGGGGGGGTATGTTCCGCCTCCCGCTG
>JAJXTA010000565.1 GCA_021784265.1 bacterium
TGGGGGCAGCCAACAACGGTTACTGGGGGATGGCCGTACGCGCCGGGCAGAGCTACAAGCTCTCGCTCTGGGCCCGGCGCAGCGAGGACTTTGTCGGCTCGCTCGCCGCCACCTTGGAAAGCACCAACGGCCAAGTCTATGCCCGGGAAGCGGTGGTGCAGCTCCTGACCGAGTGGCGGCAATACCGCCTGACGTTAACCGCGACGGGGACGGACCCGGCAGCCCGCTTGGTGCTCCGTGGCGCCAGCCGCGGCTCCGTGTGGATGGACATGGTCTCGCTCTTCCCCCAACCGACCTGGAAGGGCCGCACCAACGGCCTCCGCCCGGACCTGGCCAACATGCTGGCCGACCTCAAGCCCTCCTTCGTGCGCTTTCCGGGCGGCTGCTGGGTCGAGGGCGATACACTGCCGTACGCCTAACATTGGAAGGCCACCATCGGTGATATCGGCAATCGACGAAACCAGTACAATCTTTGGCAGTACTATTCGACGCACGGCTTGGGTTTCCATGAGTATCTCCAGATGTGCGAGGACCTGGGCGCCGAGCCTCTGTTCGTCATCAACTGCGGCATGTCGCATCACGGGGTCGTGCCCCTCAACCAGATGGGACCCTGGGTGCAAGACGCCTTGGACGCCATCGAATACGCCAACGGGCCGCGCACCAGCAAATGGGGGCGGGTGCGGGCGCAAAACGGGCACCCGGCGCCCTTCAACCTCCGCTACATGGAGATCGGGAACGAAAACGGCGGCCCGAACTATCAACCGCGTTACGCCCTTTTCTACGACGCCATCAAGGCCCGGTACCCGGACTTCCACCTCGTCGCCGACACGCCGACCGAGACGCGCCCCGCCGAGATCGTCGATGAGCACTACTACTCGAACCCCGATTTCTTCCTCCGCAATGCCGACCGCTATGATGGCTATGATCGGCACGGACCCAAAGTGTATGTGGGGGAGTATGCGGTAACCCAGGACTGTGGCCAGGGCAACCTGCGCGGCGCCTTGGGCGAAGCGGCCTTCATGACGGGCATGGAGCGGAACTCCGACCTGGTCCTCATGGCCTCCTACGCCCCGCTCTTCGCCAACGTCCATTACAAAAAGTGGAACCCGGACCTGATCGATTTTGACAGCGCCCGCGCCTACGGGATTCCTTCCTATTACGTGCAAAAGCTCTTCAGCGAAAACCGTGGGGACGAGGTTCTGCCGCTGCGCCTGGTCCTGGACACTAACACGTCGCTCCCCGCCCCGCACGGGGGCGTGGGCCTCGGCACCTGGGAGACTCAAGCCGAGTTTAAGGACCTGAAGGTCACGCACGGGCAGCAAGTACTCTTCGCCCCGGACTTGGAGCGGGGGACCTCCGGTTGGCGGCGTGAGGGGGCCGGAGGCGATTGGGCCGTCACCGGCGGAGCGCTACGTCAGACGGCGAGCGGCGCGGATCGCCGCTTCGTGACGGGCGACCCCGCCTGGAGCGATTACACCTACTCCCTTAAAGCCCGCAAGCTCGGTGGCCGCGAAGGCTTCCTGATCCTGTTCCACGTGCAAGACGAGAACAACTGGGTCTGGTGGAACTTGGGCGGCTGGGGCAATAGCCGCCACGCCCTCGAGCAAAGCGTGGGCGGGAGCAAGAGCCTGCTCGGAACGGGCGCGGCCGGGCAGATCGAGACCGGGCGCTGGTACGACGTGCGCATCGAAACCCAAGGCCCCCAGATCCGATGTTACCTCGACGGTCGCCTGGTGGAGCAGGCCGCCTACGCGCTGCCGCGCCCGGTTCACGCGGTGGCCACTCGCGTGGCAACGAGCGGCGAGGTGATCCTCAAAGTGGTGAACACCGCCTCCACCGCGCTGGAGACGCGCGTGCAGCTTGACGGCGTGGCGCGCGTGCAACCACGCGCGACCGCCACCGTCCTCACCTCGGCCAGTCCTACGGACGAGAACTCACTCGAACAGCCCACCAAGGTCGCCCCGCGTCAGGAGGTCATCGCCAACGCCGCCACCAGTTTCAGCCACACCTTCGCCCCGTACTCGCTCACCGTCGTGCGCCTGGCCCCGGAGAAGTGAGCGGGCGGGCGCCCGCCGCTCAGTGGGCGAAGGTGATCACGAAGTGATTTCCGCTGAGGTCGTTGTAGGTGATGGCCACATTGCCTATCGACGACCAGGTGAACGAGCTGCCAAACACCAGGTTCGTCGCCGCGGACGGGAGCTGGAGCGAATTGTAGATCCGGTTGCCCCCCGTGTCGTTGAGTTGAACCTGAATCGAACTGATGAAGGTGGGTTGGCCGGCCGGGCTGCCAAACAACGAATTGTAACCCCAACTCAGGCCGGTGAGCGTCCCATTGCTTAGGGCGAGTGTCGGCATGGGGATGACCAGTTCGGTGGTGAGCTGCGGGGTCGCTAGCGGATAAGTCGCGGCCTGGCCACGATAAGAGACGACCCAGTTGTTCTGGCCCGGCGGCGGACCACTGGCGCTCCCGGTGCCGCTGACGCAGGCGGACTCATAGAAGGCCTGCGCGTTGCCGTTGATGGACTCCTGGTCGGCCGGCACGGCAACCATACCGGACCCCGACGGGCCGGTGAACAGAACCTGGCTCGGCGGCGCGGGGTTCGGGTCGGAAATGCTGAAGGAGAGCCGGTAGCAGCTCAAGGCGATGGGGAAGGGAACCGCCGGTGTCAGGTTGCCGCCAAAGGCGCCGGCAGTGGCATAGAACATGAAACCTACCTGGGGTTGGCCGCCCGCAGCGCCGCTGTTAAGCCAAACCGCCCGATAGAACCGGTGCGGGAAAGCGGCCAGGCTCGGAGCGACGATCCAGTTCGTGCCGGCATACACATTGGTGCCGAACGGCGTCCAGTGCGCCAGGTCGGTCGAGACATCGAGGCGGTAAGTCTGTTGCGGCGCGGCGGTCACGGAAAAGCCGATGGCGCCGTTGGTCAGCCACGTTGGTTGGCTCAGGCTCGGCGGCGACAACCGCACCGCCCCCTGCGTGCTAATGCTGAAATCGGTCTCGCGGTAGTAGGCCCCCAAACCCAGAACGCCCGGGTAATCGTTCGTATCGCCGGACACCACGTGCGCAACGAGCAGCCGAGCCGAGTAAATCTGGCCGGCGGTCAACACCCCCTGCGGTACGACCACGCTCGTGTTGGTCCCGTTGAGGGCGCCTGGGATACCCACGTTGACCGTCTGGAAGACCGTGTTCCCCTGCCAATCGTCGAGGCTCAACTGAACGAAGTCGTTCGGTGTCCCGCCCGAAAACGCGTCCCACTGCACGGTGAACGGGTTGGAGGGATCGAGGTTCTGGAGCGCACTGAAGTTGGCGAGATGCGGCGCCGGGGGATAGGCATCGCCCGTGAGGCTCAGGGCGAGGGTGTGCGCGCCGTCGTGCACGGTGGTGAGCGCCACGGTGTACGATCCGTCCGCAAAGGCCGCGTCCAGGGCCGC
>JAJXTA010000566.1 GCA_021784265.1 bacterium
GGTTCCGGGTGACAAACGCCTGTTGCACCTCACGCTGCCCCCGCAAGCCCGGTTCTGGTTTGCCTTCGTCAACCAGGAGAGTGTCTGGCCTTGGCGCGAGAAGGACGAGATTCTCATTCCGCTGGAGCAACACTCGCGCATTGGCGAAGCCCTAACGGTCGAGTTCTTCTACAGCAACGCCGCCGGCACGGCCACGGCCCGCGTCCTCGATCTCCGTTTGCTGGGGCCGCGGCTGGATCTGCCGCTGGAGAACATCACCTGGCGGGTCTCGTTGAGCGCCAAGTGGCGGCCCACGCATTGGGAAGGCGCGCTCCAACTGCGCGACCAACAGGTCGCCTCCCAGCCGGTGACGGTCGATCTGGAAACCTACGTCCGGAACGAAGCCGGGGTCCAGCAGCAGCGAACGCGGGAGGCGGAACAGATGCTCGTCATGGCCAATAGCTACCTGGCACGCGGCAACCCGCAACAGGCGCGGCGGGCGTTCGAGGCCGCCTACGGTTTGTCCCGGCACGATCAGGCCTTCAACGAAGATGCGCGTGTCCAGCTCCATAACCTCAAGATGCAGCAGGCGTTGGTCGGCCTGAACGTGCGGCAGGCCAAGGTGGCGGGGGAAGCTGGGGTGGCCGCGACCACGCCGCGCGGTTTGCGGGAGGGCCAGGTGCCGGCCTACACCCAGGCTGAAGCCAAACAACTCCTGGACCGCAATTCAGTGGAAGAGAATGCCGTCCAGATGCGCCTGGCCGAGCGCCTGATTCAGCAGCAGGACGCCGCCGTCGCCAACCCGGCCGCCCTCCGGGCGGCGCTCCCGCAGGCGGCGCGCGTGCTCACCTTCACCCGCCCGCTGCAGGTGGACTCCTGGGCGGACCTGGAGCTGCGGCTCCGGGCCGTTGTGCCGGGCGCGACACCGGCGGCGCCGCGGCTGCTGGTGCTGCTGGCGCTGTTTGGGCTCGCCGCGCTCTTGCCCCTCCTGGCGACCCTGCGCCGGGGCAACCGGGACCAGACCGCACCGCCGCAATGAGGCGTCCGCCGCGGGGTCTTGCCCGCCGCGCGGAGGTTTCACTTGCGACTGGACACGCCTGCCGTTACGCGGCAGGTTCCTGGCCGAGTCGATCCTATAAGACGTAGGGGCGCGGGACGTCCCGGGGTGCGGTGACTGCTTATGTTGCATGCGGCGGTTGATGCGGTGCACGGTGTGACTTTTGCGACCGGGCCGGCGGTGGCCCGCCGCGCGCGCTCGAGATGGGCGGGGGCGCTGACGGGCCTGCTGCTGGGGGCAACGATCGGTGGACACTCCCTGACCGCAGCGGGGGCCGGCACCAAGCTCCAGCCGGTCTCGGAGGCGGTGCCCTATCCTGATGGCCGCCCGTGCGCGCGCTACCGGCTGGCCGCGCAGGATCAAGGCGTCGTCTTCCGTCATGGCCAGGGTCCAAACCGGTGTGACGCCTTGGGCGCCCGCGACGTCTGGGTCTGGGCCGCCGCCGGGCGCTATTACATGCACTACGACGGTGCCGGCCCCCGCGGTTGGCTCGCGTGCCTGGCGACCAGCCCCGATCTCGCCCACTGGACCGGCCAGGGCCCCGCGCTGGCGTTGGGCAAGCCCGGCCAACCGGACGCCGCCTCGGCCTCCTACGGGGTGACCTTCCAGGAGGGGCGCCGGTGGCACCTGTTCTACTTGGGCACGCCGCATGTCACCCCGCCGCCGGAGCGCGTTCCCGCCTTTCCTTATCTGACAATGAAGGCCGACGGGCCGTCGCCGACGGGCCCCTGGACCAAGCGCTACGACGTGACCCCCTTCACTCCGAAGCCGGGCACCTATTACGCCGCCACGGCCAGTCCCGGGCAGGTCATCAAGCAGGCCGGCCAGTACTTGATGTTCTTCAGCGCCTCGACCGACGCGCCGATCCTCCGCACCCTCGGCATTGCCCGCACGCGGGACCTCGAGGGGCCGTGGGCGATTGATCCGGCCCCCATCCTGCCTCCGACCGAGCAGGTGGAGAACACCTCGCTCTATTACCAGGCCGGCACAGGCACATGGTTTCTCTTCACGGACCACGTGGGCCTAAAGCACGGGCTCGAGTACACCGACGCCCTCTGGGTCTATTGGACCCAGGACCTGGGGCGCTGGGACGCGAGCCGCAAGGCCATCGTGCTCGACGGCGCCACCTCCTCGTGGTCCAAGGAGATTATTGGATTGCCGTCCGTCGTCGCCGCGGGGCGGAGGCTGGCCGTGTTCTATGACGGTTACGCTGGTCCGGGGCTGCCGCCGGGGGTGCGCAGTCACATGGAGCGAGATGTGGGGTTGGCCTGGCTCGATCTGCCGTTAGTCATCCCGCCCGCCCTCGACGCGCCGAGCGCCGGGCAAGGGCGCGGGAGCGGCGAGCCCGGAGGTGGGCGCACCCCGACCGGGCCCTGACGCCATGAACCACGTCGAGCGTTTTCGGGCGGTCATGAACTTCCAACCGGTGGACCGCTTGCCGCGCTGGGAATGGGCCATGTGGTGGGATGCCACCATCGCCCGTTGGCATGAGGAAGGGTTGCCACGCGCGCTCGATTTCAGCCAGGTGTTCGAGATCGGCCAATACTTCGGGCTGGACCCGTATCAGCAATTCTGGTTCAGCACCACCGATCCCACCATCGCCGCGACCCAACACCACGTCCAGGGGATCGTGGCCACGCCCGACGATTACCGCCGCGTGCGCGCCAAGCTCTTTCCCTGCCATGACCCCGCCATCGCCGGGATGGCGCCCTGGCGCCGGCGGCAGGAGCGGGGCGAGGCGGTCGTCTGGTGTACCCTCGAGGGTTTCTTCTGGTTCCCGCGCACATTGATGGGGTTCGAGAAACTCATGTACGCCTTTGGGGACCAGCCGGAACTCCTCCATGAGATCAACCGCGATCTGCTGGAATTCAACTGCGGCTTGGTCGAGCGCATCTTCGCCGTGTGCGTGCCCACCTTTATGACCATCGCCGAGGACCTGTCCTACAATCACGGCCCGATGATCTCGCAACGGACGTTCGAGGCGTTCGTCGCCCCGTATTACCGCCGCCTCCTGCCCCGGCTGGCCGAGGCCGGCGTCCCCCTGTTCATGGACACGGACGGGGAGGTAAGCCGGCTGGCGCCGTGGCTGGCGGACCTGGGGGTGGCTGGGGTGCTGCCCCTGGAGCGGCAGGCCGGCGTCGATGGCCTCCGGTTGCGCGAGCAGTTCCCGCGCCTGGGGATGATCGGGCACTTCGACAAGATGACCATGACCCAGGGGGCAGCGGCCATGCGCCGGGAATTCGAGCGTCTGACACCGCTCTTGCGGCGGGGCGGCTTCATTCCCAGCGTCGATCACCAAACGCCGCCGGGCGTGTCGCTGGCGCAATACCGCGACTACCTCCGGCTCTTAGAGGAATATACCCGATGAAACGACTCGTGCCGGGCCTG
>JAJXTA010000567.1 GCA_021784265.1 bacterium
GTTCCAGGCCGCATTCGGCCGGTAGCCCAGCCGCCCGGTGACGGTGGGCGCCTCCCAGGTGCGCTCGGTCCCATCCCATTGGTCGGGCCGCGCCGAGAGCGGGGCGTTCTTGACCTCGAGAGTGTAGTCCCAGCGATCCACGGTCCCGAACAGGGACGCGCCGCTGGCGTACGAGGGCCCCCAGATCATGGGCAACCACGCCTCCTTGCGCAGGGCCAAATTCCGGCGGGCCAGGAAGGCGGCGGGCGAGGGCGGGGCCGCCTGATCTCCCACGATGGTCACGTTCTCGTACGGCAACGGGGCGTTGATGAACGGATTGTCCCAGGAGTAACGGCGCGGCACCCAGTCACCAAACGCGGTGGGAAACTTGCCCGCCTGCAGGTTCATCCAGCCCGTGGTAAACGGGGTGTAGCGCAACAAATACTCGTCGAGCCGGGCGTCACGCACCTTTTCCCGGGGATCGAACCCGCGATCGACCCGCGCTTCCACGAGGCTGTAGAAGTGTTCCCCCAGCCGGGTGTCGAGGAACAAGGTGAGTCGCGGGTTGAGGAAGTCCTGGTTATCCCCGAAGATCAGCCCGGGCGGACGCTGATCGACGTAGTAGCCTTCGAGGTCAAACAAGCCGCTCAGGTCGGAGCGGAAGAACCCATTGGCCGATTGGACGTGCAGGGAGTGGGTGACCTGTTCGAACCAGTCTTCCTGGGCGCCCAGCCGGGCCACGGCGACCCCGGCCGACAGCCACACTGCCAACCGCAGCCACCTCCACCCGCCCGGGCATCCGAGGGACGGGGAGTCCGGACGGGGGCGCCCCCGGAGGGCAAGCGTCGGTGGGTCAGGCAGGCGTGCCATGTTCGGTCACCAGAGTCGGGGCGCCCAGCCCGCCCGCCTGCGCCCCCGGGTTCAGCTCCAGGAGCTTGTAGGCCGGCACGGGCTCGCTGAACCCTTTGAGCTTCAGCTTGGTCAACGGCTCGACCACCGCCAGTCCACCCAGGCGCTCCCGGGTCGTCTGGTCGATCACCACCTCCATGCGGCCGGCCTGGCTGCACAAGCGGGAGGCCAGGTTCACCCGCTCGCCGACGACGGTGTAGTTGAGCCGGTCGCTGGCGCCCATGCAGCCCGCCAAGGCGGGGCCGGTGGCCAACCCGATACCCACCTCAATGCGGTAGCGGGAACTTGCGTTCAGCGCCCGCCGGGCGGCGAGCATGCCGCGGGCGCACTGCGCCGCGGCTAAAGCGTCGTGGCCCGTCGGTTTGGGCGCTCCGAAGACCGCCATGATCAAGTCACCCACAAACTTGTCCACGACCCCGTGATGTTCATAAACGACAGCGGTCAGTGGGGTGAAGTGCTCGTTGAGCATGCGCACCACCTCCGTCGGCGGCATCCCTTGGGTTAAGGCGGTAAAGCCGCGAATGTCGCAAAACAGCACACTCACCTCGCGTTGCTCCCCACCCAAGAGCACGCGGCCGCTGATCAGTTCTTCGGCGATGCCCTTGTCGGCCACCAGATTCAACACGCTGCGGTAGCGCTCCTTGAGGGCGAGGCCCGCCGTCATGGCATTGAACGACTCGGCCAAGCGAGCCAGCTCGTGGCGTCCACGGATCGGCACGCGGACCCCGAGGTTGCCCCGCTCGACCTCACCGGTGCCGACGACCAATTCCTGGATCGGCACGGTCAAGCCGTGGGCCAGCAGCCCGCTGAGTACCACGGCCACGGCCAGCGCTAGCCCGCCGTCGGCCGCGATCCGCCACCGGAGCAGTTGTTCCTCGCGTTGGGCCGCCGTCAACGCAAAGAGGGTGACCTGCCGCGCGGGCGGGAACGGCGAGTGGACATCGACCGGGGCGTAGAACACACGATACAACGTCGGGCCGCCGGTGAGGTCAAAGTCCCCGTCCCCGACACCGCCGCCGGTGGTGAGCCGGGTCAGTTGGGCGGCCACCAGCGATGCCAGCTCCGGGCCGATCGACGCCGAATACAGCGTGCCTCCCAACCAGATGCCGCTCGGCGGAGCCGATGCGGCGGGGGCGGCGTTGTCTGCCGTACCCCGCGGCAAACCGGCGGGCGAGGGAAAACCCACCACCAGCGCCCCCAGCTGGCGGCCGTCGTCGTCGTCCAACACGGGGGTGAAGACCGCCTCGACGAGCCGCTCCGGCGCGCGCGCCAGGGCCACGGCCAGGTGGCCCAGCACGGGCTGCGTCTGCGCGGCGGGCGCCTGAAAGATCGCGGTCATCTGCCCTCCCAGCCGTTGCTCGCCGGCGGGGCTTAGCCGGCCCACCTCCAAACCCGGCGGCGGCGCCAGCGCCACGCCGTCGCTGCCAAGCAGGCGCAAGCAGACGGCCAGTGGCTCGCCCGGAATCGCGTGGTCCGGGTCCAAGACCTCGCGCAGGTCGTCCTCGGCCGTTTGATAAAGCTGGGCTACGGCCTCGGCGGTGTCGGTGGGGTCGTGGGCTTCCCGCGCGGTGTTGACCCGCCGCAACAAGGCTTGCAGGCGCACCAGGCGGGCAAAGGAGTAGGTCCGAGTGGCAAACCCGTGCAACCGACTTTGTTGGCGCGCCGCCAAGAGGGCGCGCTCGTCGGCAAAGCGCGCCGCGAAGAACTGGCGATAGGCCTCCGCCAGCCGCCGGTGCGCCACGTACAGGGTCGCCCCGGTCACCGCGATCAGCACGACCAGCATGACCAACAGCAGTTGGGTGCGGAAGCTCACGGGTTCAGGTTACGGTGGGAACTCGGCGCGCGCAGTCTGGCCGGCGGCCAAGTCCACCGGCCGCTGCCAAACGCGCCGGGGGTTCACCCAGGCTTTGAGCACGTAGTGCCCCGGCGGCAAGTGGTCCAGCCGGAATTGGCCGGCGGTGTCCGTGGTGGTGAAGTACGGCGTGGCCAGCACCAGAATGTAGGCCCGCATGTGCTCATGAATCTCGCAATTGAGCTCGACCACCCCCGGCCGTTCAAAGAGCACCGCGGGCGGGTTCTCGCTCTTGAGGTAGCGCCCCAGGTCGAACTCCCGCGCTTTCGAGTACGAGAGGACGTTGTGGTACTCGTCGTCACGGTTCGGGAAAGTGACCTTGGTCCCCACCCGCACCGGGAGCAGGGCTGGGATGAACTGGAAACCGCGCTGTTCGATTGCGGCCACCGAAGGCGGCGCGGCCGTGGCGGTGGCCGGAAACACTCCCTCCAGATAGACCACCGCCCGGGGCGCCGGGGGAGGCCCGACCGCCGCCGGGGCCAGGTCCCGATAGCGCCCCGTGATGGGGCGGGCCAGGGTTGGGGCGGGCAGCTTAACGGTGCCCTCGAGGCTGCAGTCGGCGCCCCCAGCCCTCAGCCAGAAGAGCCCTGGACCCACGGCGCCGACCAGCCAGGTCCACACCCCCAGCCAGCACCCAAGGCTAACGGCCCCCCGCCCCAGCCGCCCACGGGCGCGCGCCAGC
>JAJXTA010000568.1 GCA_021784265.1 bacterium
GCAGCCCGCGAGGGGGCGTTTCGGCGCCGGCCAGTTGCGCCAGCCTTTGGGCTCACGTTCATGACAGTAGGACAGCCAACAGCAATCCAACTTCCCTCATTCGTCGTGGAACCGGACTTGACCGTGCTGCCAGGCTGCTGTAAACAGACTTGTATGACACACGTGGTTTCGGTGCGGATGCCGTCGGACAAGGTGGCGGCCATGGATCGTCGTGCCACCGAGTCGGGGTTGGATCGGACGGCATATTTGCTGCGGCTGGTGGACCAAGACCTGGCGCGCCCAGCGCGCAAACCCAAACGCCGTTTTCGCAGTCTCCACCTGTTGGGGCGCTATCGCTCCCGCGGCAGCACCAATGCGCAAGTCCGGGCGGCGCTCCAGGCTCAAAGTGAAAAGGATCGCTGACACCGGCCTGATCCTGGCCGCGTTGGACGGGCGGGACGCCCACCACGGCTGGGCCGTGCGCGTGCTGCGCGAGGAACCGCCGCCGTGGCTGGTGTGTGAGGCCGTGCTGGCGGAGATCTCGGCCAGTCTTGGCACGCCCGAGCCGGTTTTGGAACTGTTGCAGGCGGGCGATTTGAAACTGGCCTTTGCGCTCGACGAAAACCGAGCCGAGGTGCAGGCGCTGGCGCGGAAGTATCGGGACCAGGCAATGGACTTGGCCGACGCGAGCGTGGTCCGCATGAGCGAGTTGTTCGAGGATTCGCTTGTCTATACCGTGGATCAAAGGGACTTCTCGGTCTATCGGCGGCATGGCCGGCGTCCGATTCGCTGCGTTTTCCCAAGCTGATCGACCGTGGCGAAGAAAAGGACGGCAACCTACCAACGATGGTCTCACGGCAGCCCGGGTCGCTGGGCAGGCGGCTGGTAGTCCTCGTGCCAGTAGAGTCGCCAGGGGTACGCCAGCCACCCCAGCTCGCCGTGGCCGGCGAAGAAGGATACTTTCACCGCCCCGGGGATCGCCAGCGCAGCACGGCGCGGTCTTGCGTATCAGGCTCCCGCGATGGTAAAGGACACGCGCGCACCGGGGCAGCCACAGCCGTTGGCTGCATCCGCCGGCTCGTGCCGACGAACCGATCTGGAGTGTGCCGCGATTAAACTCAACATTCTAACGAACAGCCAATGCGTCTATGGAGTTTGCATCCGTGTTACCTGGATGCCCAAGGGCTGGTCGCGCTTTGGCGGGAGGGCCTGCTGGCGCGGGCGGTTTTGAAGCAGCAAACGCAGGGATATCGGCATCATCCGCAACTGGCGCGATTTCAGGCCTGCCAGAAGCCAGTCGTTGCCATCAACCACTATCTGCGGGCGGTGTTCGCAGAAGCCCGAAAACGGGGCTACCATTTTGATGTAGCCAAACTCGGGCCCCGGGAGCGCTGTGCCCGGATCGATGTTGCGACGGGCCAGCTCGAATATGAGTGGGAACACCTCCGGACAAAGCTGCGCCAGCGGAATCGGGCACAATACATGCAGAATCAGGGAGTCAAGGCCCCTCGACCTCATCCGCGGTTCCAGGCGTGCGCCGGTGGTGTCGCGCCGTGGGAGCGGACAACGACGCCACGGCGCGCGACATAATGCCGGCGTGGCCGGGCACGGCGGCGGCATGAAACCGGCGCCGCCCGGAGAGAAGGGCCGGTGCGGCGCGGGTCCCCGGGCTCACCCCTCAGGGCGCGCTCAGGCGATAGAAGCGGACAGGATCGGTGGTGAAATCCCCCACCTGGAACGAATTGCTCGACACAATCGGCACGATGGCCACGTTGGTCCAAGCCCGCGGCGCGAGCTGGGTCGCCTGCTGCAACACGAAATTGGTGGCCGCCGCCGGCCAGGACAAGTAAACGTTGCCGCCCAGGCGCACGATGGTCAGGACCGGGGTGGCGGCCGCGGTCAATTGAAAGGAGAGATTATCGGCGAAGGCGGTGTTCTGCGGCCCGGCAGTGCCGTTCATGACCAGGCGCAGCTCCACCCGGCGTGTGAGCAAGGGGAGCGGGCCCTGGGCGGCGCGGGGCAGCAAGGCGGTCGTATTAGTGCGGTCGGTGGCGGTCACCGGGCCGAGCACCGCCACGCCCAGCACCGCGCTGGCGGCATCCAGAAAGGTCGCCTGGAAGGTGGCGTTGTCGCTCCGATTGTTCGCCCCCCCGAGGTAACCGGCCAGTTGGTAGGTGACACCGCCGGCCGCGATCTGGCTGAAACCGGCGCCCAAGTCCAGTGCCTGCACGGCACTGGAGTTGGTGTTGGCCGGCCCACCGGCGAAGAAGTTCTGGCCCCGATCGGCAGGGCCGGCGCTGGTCAGCTTGGGGAAGGTCGTATCCAAGCTGGCGCCGTATTGGACGACCGTGAAGTTGCCGCTGGTCAGCCACCCGGGAACCGCCAGCACGTCGGCTCCGGCCGCCGACCCCGGCCCGGCTTCCGCGTCACCGTTGCGCACCAGGTTCAGGTTGAAGAGGCCCTGAACGGCGGTGACGACCTGGGCGAGGTTATTGCCGAGGTTCGGGTCGAGTTCGTTGGCGGCGGCGAACACGGTATTGGTGAAGAGTCCGACACTGCGGGCCAGGACCTGGACGCTGCACTGGGCCACTTGGCTGTTGGTCAAGCTGCCCAGGCTGAACACCACCGCCCCGTTCGTGGCCGCGCTGGACCCTTGGCTGGCGGTGGCGGACACGAAGGGGGTGCCGGCCGAGAGCCAATTGGTCACGGTTAACCCGGTGACGCTCGAGGGTCCCAGATTGGTGACCGTAATCGTGTAGGTGAGGGGATTGCCGACCAGCGCCGGCCCAGGTTGGTCGGTCACGCCCACGGCCAAGTCCCCGCTCACCGCCACCAGGAAAGCAGCGCCACTGCTGGCACTGCCCAAGGGGGTGAGCACGGTGATCGGCCCGCTGCGTGCCGACGCCGGCACCACCGCGCGGAGCTGGCTGGGGGAATCGACGCTGAATCCCGCCGCCGGCGTCTGGTTAAAGAGTACTGCGCTCGCGCCCGAGAACGTCGTGCCCACGATGGTCACCACGGTGCCAGCCGGGCCGGCCAGGGGGCTGAAGCCGCCAATGCTCACCGGCACGGTGAAGGCCCCTTGGCTGATCGTGGTCCCGGCGGGCGTGACCACCGTCACCGGCCCGCTCGCCGCCGCGGGTGGAACCACGGCGGTGAGCTGCGTCGAGGCGTTGAAGGTGAAGTCCGCTCCCACGCCATTGAACGTGACCGCCGTTGCCCCGACAAAATTGGCGCCCGTGACCACCACCGCGGTACCTGGGGCGCCCCCCAGCGGGTCGAAGCCGAGAATCTGCGCGGGCACGAAGAAATTCGTCGAGCTGGTGTTGGTGCCACTGGGCGTGAGCACCGCCAGCGGTCCGGTGGTGGCCCCAGGCGGGACCTGAGCCTGGATCTGGGTGTCGGCGGTCACTTGGTAGTCCGCCGCCACCCCGTTGAACTC
>JAJXTA010000569.1 GCA_021784265.1 bacterium
TCTTATCCCGGCGGCCTTCTGGGGTTGCGGGGACCGGTGGGGCGAATCTACCGGCTGCAGGCGGCCGACCAGTTGCAATCCCCCAACGACTGGGTCTGGCTGACCGAGCTCTATCTCCCCGGCGATAGTGTGGATGGGACCGACGTGGCCGTGCCCCAACTCCTCGGCGCGCCGATGCGATTCATCCGGGCAGTGCTCTTGCCTTAGACCGAAACGGGGACCTTGCCGGGGGCCGGAAACCTCGCACGGCGAAGATTCGGTTTGGTGGTGACAGGCGTCCGGCCTTGCGACCCGCGGTCACCTCGCCCCAGCGCCTCGCCTCAGGGTCCCGGCTCAATCCGGAAGGTGCGGAACTGCCAAGGATGAAAGCGGAGCGGGTTCGACGCCGTTTCGTCTCCCCGCTCCAGCAGATCGGTGGCCTGGAGCCGGAGTGAACCGTTCCGGGCGGTGATCGCGGTTTCTCCCGGGCGCCCTTGGTCCTCGAACAGGCGCGCGTACACTTGGCCGCGGGCGGGATAGAGCGCGGAGAGTAAGATGTGATCCGAGCCCAACCGCCAGGGCTGGAACAGGTTGCCCAACGAGCCGTCTCCGGGCGGACCTTGCGTCTGGACCAAGGGAAAGTTGTAGGCCAGGGCCCGCCGCTGGAGGTCCGCCGCCGGCCAGTCCCCGCGGAAGGGATACAGGGCGAATTCATAGGTGAAATCACCGGTGAGCATCCGGGTGCCCCAGACGTAGTACATCGCAAACGCCAGCGGTAGGGAGAAGCCGCCGTCCCGTTCGCGCACCGCGCCCATCGTGCCCCGGTTGAAAACGGCCACGCCGTTGGTGTGGTCGGCCAATGCGGTCCAGTAAAGCCCTTGGACGTAACGGTTGGTGGTGGCGGCCACCGCAAAGGGGAGGTCGCGCACTCCCGTGGCCTGAGGGCCGACTGCGGGGAAGAACTTGAAGCGGAGTTTGTCCTCGTGGACGAAGGCGGACCGTCCGTCGCGCGGGTCGTTGCTCACCTGACCGATCTTTTCACCGGCAAAGTGGAAGCTCGCGCGGCAGTCCAGGCGGACGGTGTCGGCAGCGAACCGGATTTCCAAGGTGTAGGGAATCGTCGCGATGAACCCGTCCTCCCGTGCCAGGACCCAGGGAGCCTTCTCAGCGGCGGGGTGCACGGTCCAGCGGCCGTGCGATTCGGCCTCCTGGCCATCGATGCGACCGGCGAAGAAGCCGCTGCGCACCCCGGGCCGGAACCAGGCGGCGCCGGTGCCGCGGTCCACGAGGGAGGCGATCCCGCCATGCGGATCCAGGCGAGCCTCCAACCCGGGGGTAACGATGGTGAGGTTGGCGGGATCGACTTCGACCCGGGGTGGCGGTGACGTGGGCTCGAGTGTAAGCGCCTGGCCCAGTTGGCGGTTCGTGGAGGCGCTCCGGATCGAGAAACTGGTGACGGCCAGCGCAGGCAGCTCGGCGCGAAAGGCCAGGCGCGCGTCCAGGATGAACCCGCTGGCGGAGCGATCGGCACGCAGGAGCACCGAGGGGAGGACACGGTTGCCCTGGCAGACCTCGAGGGTTTTGGCCACGCCGCGCCCAACGGCCAGGTCCGTCTCGATCCACTCGGTGCGGGGCCACGACAACGGGTTGAACAGGGTCACCTGGCTCAGCCCGTCGCCCTGCAGGCGCGCGGCCACGAACTGGAGGGCGCGGGTGAGGACGTGGCTCGAGGCGGTGAGCGACGCCCCCAGGAATCGGCGCGCCTCCGGGAGGAGGCCGACAATTTGGATATCGTGATGCTGCCCCACCAGCAGGTTCTTCCAGGCCCGCTCCAGCTCGGCTTCGTGGTTGGTGTCGCCCAAGCGCACCGCCAGGGCGGCGAGCCGTTCGGCCTCCAGCACCTCGACTTCCGCCTGGCGATTGCGGTCCCAAATCTCGTTGCCGCAAAAGCCCCAGGGCATCCGCACCGTAAAGTCATCCGGTCCGGTTCGCATCTCGGCGGTGGGCTTCGGGAAGAGCTCGAGCAACTCATCCAAGAGGACCCAGCGGTAGGCCGGGTTGCCCGCGCACTGTTGCACCAGCGCCTCCTTGCGCAGGCCCGCATCGTCCGCCCGGCTCGCCAACAACGGCTGGAGATGGGCGAAGCGGCGCCGGAAATCCTCCGGCGATTCGCGCGCCTCCGGCCCCGGGTAGCGGGTGAGGAACCAGTTGTCCAACGTGGTGCGGCCGAAGGCGGCCCCCTCGCCGGGGTAGGTGGGCACGGCGGGCAGCCGGGACCCGTCCAATCCCACCCACCAGCCGATGGGCAGGTCGAACGTCGGGTTATAGCCGTACATCATGAAATGGGTGCGCAAGAGCGCGCCACGGAAGCCACAGCCGACGAGGATCTGGGGCGTTTGGCTGTGCATCGCGTGCTCGCTCATGAGGTAAATGACGGGGCTGTAGCTCAACTGGCGCTGTTCGGTCCGCACCGCGTAGGTGATCTGGCGGATGTTCGATTCCCCGTTCAGAAAGGTCGTCAGCGGCTGGCCGTAGGTGGAGCTGCCGATGCCGAACCGCCCGGCATAACGCCGCAGGTCCGCGCGCAGCTCTTCCAGCAACGCCGGATCGTGTTCGGCCAGGTCATCGTAGAGATAGGCCTCGTTATCCAGGCCGATCTTGAAACCGGGGTAGCGGTCCAGCCAGGTCATGGCGTTCCGCAGACGCTCCGCAAACTGGTCGCGCCCCCAGAGAATCAGGCCGCCGTGGTCGTAGGTGAGCAGATAGAGGGGCGGCGCCGCACCGGGCTCGGCCGCCGGCGCGGGCGTCGGGCCTCCCGCCAGAAACATCGCCAGCAGGATGAACGGGCCGCCAAAGGAAGCCAGGGGCCGCCACGTTCGACGCGGGTTCACGGCTCCGAGGATGCCCCACCCGCGCCGGTGGGGCGAGGAGAAAGCGGGACACGTCTCAGCGCGGCACCGCCGCAACCGAAGCGCCTGCGGCACTTCAAGCTCGCTGCTGCAATCGACCGTCGCGGTCGCCGCGCTGAGTTGTGCTTTTTGTGCCTCTTTGCGGCTGCCCACCGGTACCCGCTCCGCGCCCTTCGCGCCTTCTTGTGGCCAACCATCAGCCTCACTCCGCCTTTGGGCTTTGTGCGCCTTTTTGTGGTCAACACTGAGTCTCCCCCCTCTTTTGCGCTTTTTGTGCCTCTTTGCGGCTCCCCACCGTTCTCCGCCCTTTCGCGGCCCCGGCATCCACCCGCGCTGGGCGGCGGCCGTCTAGGCCGGCAACCGGACGGTGAACTCGGAGCCTTCGCCGACGCGGCTCACGACGACGACCCGCCCGCCGTGGGCTTCGACAACGGCTTTCACCAAGCTCAGCCCCAACCCGAGCCCGCGTTGGGACCGGCTTTTGTCACCCCGGTACAGCCGCGCCCAGATGCGATCTTGTTCCTCGGCGGGG
>JAJXTA010000570.1 GCA_021784265.1 bacterium
CGAGTTGTGCCGGCCCCAGCGCGGCCCCTGGGTGCGGCGGGCCACGAGCTGTTCCACCAACTCGCGCCGAAGGCGATTCAACTCGCTCAACGGCAGGATCACCTCACCCGTCAGGTCGTTGCGGAGGCTGCCGAGGTGGAACCCGGTGCCTCCCAGCCGGCCCAGTTGGGCCCGCAACCGGGCCGCCTCCAGCGGCTGGTGGGTGGCCGGGACCAACGGTTGCCCGGAGCGCACCTCGACGGCATGGCCGAGTTCATCCTGCGCGGTCAGGATCAGCGCTTCCCCCACCCGTCCTCGAACCTGGAGGTGGAGCGGGCGAGTGAAGCGGGGCTGATCTCCAGTGTAAGTAAGGCGCACCCGGCGTTCGAGCTCTGGATCGCTCGTCTTCCAAAGACGGTCCCCGGGCCCGATCCGGCGGTAATCGACGTCGCCCCGGCCGAAACCCAGCACGACCTCGCGCGCGACTGGCCGCGAGCCGGGGTTGGCGGAGCGACCGCCGCGGGCGTCGCCCCCGGGCGAGGGCGCCGAACGGCCGGCTGCGCCCCGGCGCTCTCCCACCGGCTCGATCCCGTAAACCCGGCCCCCCTCCTCGGGTTGATCGGGACGCCCGGCGTCGAAGACCACGCCATCCCCGGGCTTGAGCGGACCCTCCAACCGCACCACCACGGCCTCGGCCCGCACCCGCACCACCTGCCCAAGATAAACCCCGCGCTTCTTGCCAAACCGGGCATGGACCAATTCCTGGTTGTTCACGCCGCGCAACCAGCCGGAGTGCAGCCCGCGCGAGAAGGCCATCTCCATCTCGTACTGCGCCTGAGGCGTCTCGAGGGCGGAACCGCTCGACCGGCCGGGCGGGCCTGGCGTTGTCCCGATTTCGTCCGCCGCGGCGCCGCAGGCCAGCGCGTCCAGCCCCTGGCGGTAGAGGCGGGTGATGCTGGCCACGTAGGCCGGCGTCTTCAGGCGGCCCTCGATCTTGAGGGAACTGAGGCCGGCGCGCACCAAGTCGGGAAGCAGGTTCAACCCGGCCAGGTCGCGGGGACTGAGCAGGTAGCGCCGGTCGCCCAGCGGGACGGGGTGGCCATCGGCGAGCAGCTCATAGGGGAGGCGGCAGGCCTGAGCGCATTCGCCACGGTTGGCCGAACGCCCGCCCAAGGCCTCGCTGGTCAGGCACTGGCCCGAGTAGGCCACGCACAACGCGCCATGGACAAACACCTCCAACGGCATGGCCGGAGGCCCAGACGCCCCGTCGCTCCCTCCCGCACGCGGGGCGGCCTGGATGGCTTCGATCTCCTTCAGCGAACATTCCCGCGCCAGCACCACCAGGTCGCAACCCAGCTCCCGGGCAAACGCCACGCCCGCGGCGCTGGTGATGCTCATTTGGGTGGAGGCGTGGATGGGGAAGTCCGGGGAGAGTTGGCGGATCAGCCGGGCGATGCCCACGTCTTGAACGATCGCGGCATCGACCCCCGCCCCAATGGCGGAGCGCAGCGTCGCCTCCGCCGCCGCGAATTCGTCCGGAAACACCAGGGTGTTGAAGCACAAATAACCCTTTACCCCGCGGCGGTGCAGGTACTCCATCAAGGCGGGCAGCTCGGCCTCGGTGAAGTTGTTGGCCCGCAGCCGCGCGTTGCAGCGCTCGAGGCCGAAATAGATGGCGTCGGCCCCGTTCTCGACCGCGGCGCGGGCGCAGTCCCAGTCGCCCGCCGGGGCGAGCAGCTCGGGCGGAGGGCGCGTGGTGAGGCGGGCGCGTGGCGGCGGGGCCGCCATAGTGGGTGCGGACCCGCCGGCGGCCGTCGTGGTGGGACTGTCGGAGCTGGAGATCACTTCGTGGTTAAGGGTGGACGCCGGTCATCGGTGGCGGCCTCGCAGCCTACGGCTTGGGTCAAGTCGGTCAGACCGGCGGCCGCCAGTCGTGCCCGCAGGCCCGTGACGATCGAGCGGACCAGGCCCGGACCTTCAAAGACCAACCCCGTGTAAACCTGCACCAAGTTCGCTCCCGCCGCAATCTTTTCCCACGCATCCTGGGCGTCAAAAATGCCGCCCACACCGATCAGCGGCAGACGCCCGCCGGTTTGGCGGTGGAGATGGCGAATCACCTCCGTGCTGCGGGTGCGCAGCGGCTGGCCGCTCAGCCCGCCACCTTCGGCGTAGAGCCGAGCCAGCGCGGGTGTGGTCGCTTCCGGCCGGGTGATGGTCGTGTTGGTGGCCACCAGCCCCGCGATGCGGCGCGGGCCAACCAGCTCCAGAATCTGGTCCAGGGCGTTAAAGGAAAGGTCGGGGGCCACCTTCACCAAGATCGGCTTGGAGCCCGGGGCTGGCCCCGCCGCCGCGGCAGGCGCCTGACTGTTTGGCGCGGCCGCCGGGCTCGCCGGCGGGTGGTTGCCTTCCGTATTCGCTTGTTGCAGCGCCGTCAGGATCGTGTCGAGCGCCTCGCGATCTTGAAGCTGGCGGAGGTGGGGCGTGTTGGGCGAGCTCACGTTGACCACAAAAAAGTCGGCCCAGGAGCGCAGTGCGCGGAACGACGCCACGTAGTCCTCGGCCGCGCGATCCAACGGCGTCAGCTTCGATTTGCCAAGGTTCACCCCGACCGGATGCGCGGGCCAACGCCCGGCCGCCCGCCACTCGGCCAGGCGCCGGGCAAACGCCGCCGCGCCGGGGTTGTTGAACCCCATCCGGTTGATAATCGCCCGTTCGGTCACGACGCGGAACACCCGCGGCGGTGGGTTCCCGGGCTGCGCGTGCCAGGTAACCGCTCCGAGCTCACTGAAGCCAAAGCCGAGGGCCGCCCACGCGGGTACCGCCGCCGCCGCCTTGTCCATGCCCGCCGCCAAGCCCACCGGGTTGGGAAAGGACAAGCCGAAGAGCCGGAGGGGCAACGCCGGCGGGCGGCAGACCGAGGCCAGCGCCTCGCTCACCACCTCCCGCCGCGCCACCCACTCCAGCGCGCGCATGGTGCGCTCATGGATGGTTTCGGCGTCCTGGGCGAACAGCAACGGGCGAATCAGGGTGCGATAAGCCCAAGTGAGGTCCGGCGTGGGCACAGGTGATCTCAGTGGGCGGGGTGGGCGAGAGGCGGCGCGGCGCGGCCGCCTCCGGCTTCGTTCGCGCCCGCCCGCTTTGGGTCATCGGAGCAGCTCGCGACGGAGTAGCTCCAGGGCTTGCTGTGTGGTGACATTCTTGAAGGTATCACGATCATAGGTGTTAACCTGGTGCCGGACCGAGGTGCCCGCCGGGCCGGCCAAGGCGATATACACCGTCCCGACGGGCTTGGCTGGGGAACCGCCGGACGGCCCGGCAATCCCAGTCGTCGCCAGGGCGTAGTCAGCCGTAAACCGGCTCCGCGCCCCGTCGGCCATTTGGCGCGCAACCGGCTCGCTAACGGCCCCGTGTTGGGCCAGGGTTTCGGGGTTGACGGGGGTG
>JAJXTA010000571.1 GCA_021784265.1 bacterium
GTCTTTGAACTCCAGAGCGTAGCGGGTCCCGCGAACACTGGACACCACGGGGCGCCAGCTCCCGCCGCCCTCAGCCAAACCGACCAGCCGCGGTGGCGCGAACGGTTCGCCGATCAGCGCCAAACTATGTTCGCCTCCGGCGGCGATCGCGACCACGTTCGAGAGCCCTGGGGGCACTGTAGCCTCACCCGCACTATTCCGTCCCCACGCCACCACGGCGCCATCGGCCTGAAGCGCCAGGAAGTGGCCTTGGCCGGCGGCGATCGCCACCACCGGGGCCAGGCCGGCGGGGATATTGGTCTCGCCGTACCAGGCGGTGCCCCAGGCCACCACGCTGCCATTAGCCCGCAACGCCAGGCTGTCCCGTTCACCCGCCGTGATCGCCACCGCGTCATTCAGCCCGGGGGGAATATCGGTTTGGCCGTAGCGGTCGTCGCCCCAGCCGACCACCGTGCCGTCCGCGCGCAAGGCTAAGCTATGCCACCCGCCCGCGGCCAGGGCCACGACGTTGCTGAGGCCCGCCGGCACGTTGGTTTGGCCGCGGTGATCGTCCCCCCACGCCACGACCGTCCCATCGGCCTTGAGGGCCAGACTGTGGTTGGTCCCGCCCCCAAGGCCGCCGGCCAGCGCCACGACATTGGTCAGGCCCGTCGGCACCCGGGTCTCCGGCAACCCAACCTGCCACGCGATGACCGTGCCGTCCGCGCGGAGCGCCAGGTTGTGGTAGTAGCCCGCCGCGATGGCGACCACGTTCGAGAGTCCGGACGGCACATTGGTTTGCCCGAAGCTGTTGTCGCCCCAAGCCACCACGGTGCCATCGCGCTTGAGCGCCAAGCTGTGGTAGTAGCCGGCGGCCAGGCTCACGGTGTTCGTCAGAGTGGCCAACAGGTTGGTTTGGCTCCCCCATGCCGCCACGGGCACCACCGTCAACCTCGCCCCCGCGCTCGCCACGTGGCCGAAGGTGTTGCTCACGCGCACGGCATAAACCCCGGCCGACGGCAGACCCACCCGCGGGAGGGCCAGCACTTGGCCGGTCGCCCCCACGAGGTCGCTCGCGTTGAATTGCCATTGGTAACTGAAGGGACCGGGGCCCTCGGCCAAAACATCGAGGGAGGCGGCACCGCCGATTGGCGCCACCTGATCCGCCGGCTGCTCGAGGAGGCGAAGCGGCGCGACCTCGAGGGTGGCGTTCGAACTGACCAAGGTGCCAATCCCGCTCGCGACCAGGACGCGGTAGCGCCCGGCGGCCTCCGGCGACACGTTCGTCAGGCTCAAGATCGCGTTCGTCGCGCCCGGCAAATCCAGGTCATTGAATTGCCATTGGTAGCCGACCCAACCGCCGCCCGCCAGTTGGATACTGAACTGGGCGGCGCCGCCGATGATGACGGACTGGTCCCGCGGTTGCCCCACGATCTGCGGCCAGATCACCGCCAGTCGAGCCCCGCCACTCGTGGCCGTCCCGGAGGCATTGCTGACGGTCACCGCGTAAACCCCGGCCTGCGCGCTCCCGGCGTTGACCAGCGTCAGCCAGGCGTTGGTGGCGCCCACCAGATTCGTGCCGTTGAGCTCCCACTGATACCGCAACGGCCAGGAACCCGCCGCGCTCATCCGAAACTGAACCTCGCCGCCGCCAGGGACGGTGCGGCTCAGGAGTGGGGCGGTAAGGATGGGTCGGCCGTTTCCTCCCAACGCCAGGCTGAAGTCGTTCCCCGCGGCGACTGCGACGGCGGGGGCAAGACCGGCCGGCACAAGGCGCTGCCCGGCCAGGTTGTCGCCCCAGGCCGCCACGGTCCCATCAGCCTTCAGCGCCAGACTGTGAGCGAGGCCCGCCGCGACCGCCACGACGCCACCGAGGTTCGGCGTAACCGCCGTCTGCCCATGGTCGTTCAGCCCCCAGGCCACGACGGTCCCGTCCGCTCGCAAGGCCAGGCTATGGCTTCCACCACCGGCGACCGCCACCACGTTGCTCAACCCTTCGGGAACCGTGGCCTGACCACTGCCGTTGGCACCCCAAGCCACTACGCTGCCGTCCGCTCGCAAGGCCAGACTATGGTTTCCACCGGCCGCGATGGCCACGACATTATCCAGATCCGACGGGACGTTCGTCTGCCCCGACCAGTTCGCTCCCCAGGCGGCCACCGTGCCATCGGACCGGAGGGCCAGAGCGTGCGCACCCCCCGCGGCGACGGCCACGACGTTGGTCAAGCCCGGCGGCACCGCGGTCTGTCCGCTCCCATTGTTCCCCCAGGCGGCCACCGTGCCGTCAGCTTCAAGCGCCAGACTATAGCCATAGCCCGCGCCGATCTCGGTCACGTTCGTCAGCCCCGGGGGCGGGCTGAGTTGACCGTAGTGGTTGTCACCCCACCCCACGACGCTCCCGTCCGCCTTCAAGGCCAAGGCGTGCTGCTCCCCGGCGGCAATGACGACGAGATTGGTCAGGCCTGGCGGGACGTTCGTTGCGCTGCCCCATTCGATCAACTGCACGACCCCCAAGGTGGCCGTGTCACTCAGCACCGCCCCAAAGGGATTCGCAACGCGCACGGCATAGCCCCCGGCTTGCCCGAACTGCAAACCCTCCAAAACCAGGCTCGGGTTCGTCGCCCCCGGCAAGTCGGCGCCATCGACCGCCCATTGGTACGTGAGCGGGCCTTGCCCGACCGCCCCCGCGGCGAAGGAAGCCGCGCCACCCACGAGACTCACCTGGCTCTGAGGTCCCGCAACGATCCGGAGCGGCGCGACCTCCAGCCGCGCCGGAGCGCTGCGAAACGGCCCGACCGGCGTCTGGATGATCACCACATAATCACCGGCTTGACCCGCCTGCAGATTCGTCAGCGTTAGCATCGCGTTGGTGGCCCCAGGCAAGTCCGCACCGTTGAACTGCCATTGGTAGCTAAACGGCCCGAGGCCCGCCACCACGACCACCAAACTGGCCGCCTCACCCACCAGCCCCAACTGATTCTCGGGCGCCACGACAATGGCGGGCGGCGCGGCCCGCACCCAGGCGCTCGCGCTTGTCGTTGCGCCCAGCGCGTTGCGCACCGCAACCGAGTAGCCGCCCACCTGCGCCAGGTCCTGGATGCTCAGGCTGATCCAGGCATTGGTAGCTCCCGGAAGGTCAGCGCCATTCAAACGCCACTGATAGGCGAGGGGTAAGGCCCCGGTGGCCGTCATGCGGAGGTTAACTGTCTCGCCGCCGCCCGCGGTCCGGTTGACCAAGGGGGCGGTCAAGAAGGGGGGACCGTGACCGCCCAGGGCCAGGCTGTAACCGGGTCCGCAGGCGATCGCGGCGACGTTGGTCAACCCACTCGGCACGGCGGTTTGACCCGCCCCGTTGTCTCCCCAAGCCACCACGGTCCCATCCGCCTTCAAGGCGAGGCCATGGAAGGCGCCAGCGGCAATCGCCACGACGTCCCGCAGG
>JAJXTA010000572.1 GCA_021784265.1 bacterium
AGCCAGCGCCACGTGCTCGGTCTCGAACACCAGATGCCGGCGCGCCAGCAATTCCCGCCACCGGGTCAGGAGCACGGCCCGCCGCTCGGGCGGGTTGATGTCGAACAGGGTCCGGGCCAACAGCTCGGTCCGCGTGTAACCCAGGCGGGTGCCGGCCACCTCGTTGACCTCCAGGAACGGCCCCGGCAGTCCCTCCGCCGTCACCCCGTAGAGGAACACGGCATCGTGGGCGTTGTTGAACAGCAGCCGGTACCGCTCCTCGCTGGCCCGGAGCGCCTCCGCCGCCCGCTTGCTCTGCGTGATATCGACGGCAATCGACAGGAGGTGCGCCTTCCCGGCGAAGGTGATCACCTCGCCCTGGTAAAGGCAATCGGTCCGCGCCCCATCGCGGGCCCAGACGCAGACCTCCTCGCCAATGACCCGGCGGTGCGCTTGCAGCCGCTGCAGTAACCGGTCCCGGTCCGGCGCTTGGATCCAGTTCAGTTCCAGGACCGTCTTGCCCACAACCTCCTCCCGCTGGTAGCCCGAGACCTCGAGGAACTTGTCGTTCACCTCGACCAACACCCCGTCCTCGAGCGTCGAGATCGTTACGATGACCGGGGCGTGCTTGAAGGCGGCGGCGAACTTCTCCTCGCTGGCGCGCAACCGGCGCTGAGGGTCGCTCGGCGTCAAAGGGGAAGCCATCGAGTCCATTACGCCAGCGGGGGTGCGCCCCGCCCCGCGGTGAGACGCGCCCCGCGCCGCCCTCTCGAGCGAACGTCAGGCGAGGCCAACGGCCGGTGTGTGCGCGGGCTCACGGTGATTTGACGGGGCCGAGCATGGGCAAACTCGGAATCCTGGCAAGGCAAAAACAGGGTCGCCTGCGTCTTCGCATCTTCGCATCTTCCAGGCGCTCCGCCGGGTCAACGATTAAGCGCTCGGCCGCATGAGGGCGACCGATCTCATCGAGCAGTTCAAGGCGCTCGACGAGGGCGAGCAACCAGCGTTCGCGCGCCCTCCCGAGCGAACGTCAGAGGAGTCCAACCGCCCGTGTGGGCGCTGGCTCGCGGTGGTTCGTCGGGGCCCAGCACCCGTCCCGGGCGAACACAGGCCGATCGACCCCGCCCCGGCTTGCATGCGGCGGCACCACCATGCTAGGGTTCCTCTGTCATGCAGGTCTCAATGGAAGTGCCGGATCAGGTGGCCCGCCAATGGGGCCAAACCCCTGACGCCATCGCGCGCCACGTTCTGGAGGACGCGGCGATCCAGGGTTACCGCGCCGGGCGGCTGTCGCATCGCCAAGTGGGAGAGGTGCTCGGCCTTGAGTACTGGCAGACCGAAACATTTCTCCGGGAACAGAACGTGCTGCTGAATTATTCGGTGGCGGACCTGGAAGCTGACCACCGAACCTTCGAGAGCCGCCTCACCCAGTCGTGAGTCTCGTCGTTTCGGACACCTCGCCGCGACACTACTTGGTCTTGTGCGGCGCCGAAACCGTGCTCGCGCGCCTGTTCCGCCGCGTTTTTGTACCACCTACCGTTTTCCGGGAGCTTCAGCACGCTAACACTCCAGCACTGGTGCGGCCAGGGGCAATGGCGCTTCCGCCCTGGGCCGTCGTACGGGCGCCCATGGTGGTGGACCTGGCGCTGGACATCGACACGGGCAAGCCAGAAGCCATCAGCTTGGCCCGTGAGCTCAAGGCGGCTGCGCTCTTGATTGACGATCGGGCCGGCCGGAACGCGGCCCTACGATGCGGGCTCCCGGTCATTGGCACCCTCGCCGTGCTGGAGCAGGCTTCGGCCCGCGGGTTCCTCGACTTGCCCCAGGCGCGGGACCGCCTCCGCCAAACCAACGCCCGACTCGACCCGGACCTGCTTCGCGCCAGCCCGCAACGGGACGCCCTTCGAAAGCGCGCTCAGGGATAGGAGCGTCGGGGCGGCGACTCCGTCACCGCCGCGGGTTCCGACCAGGCACAACCAGGGCGGCCCGCTCAGCGCGCCGTTTAGCCCAAGCTGTTGGTCCTTTTTGCCGTTGTCTTTCCCCACCGCGTGGGCGATAACCCGCTGCCCGAGCAACGGCCCGTCACGATACGATGCGTTTTTTGATGCTCAGTTGGCGCGACCCCAGGAACCCCCGCGCAGGCGGGGCTGAGCGCGTGACCCAGGGCTACCTGGCGGCGCTGCGGGGGCGCGGCCACGAAGTCTTCTGGTTCGCCAACCAGTTCCCCGGTGGGGCGCCCACCGAGGAGATCGAGGGCATCCGCATTGTGCGCGGGGGCGACAAAGGCACGTCCATTCTGGCGGCGCGCCGCTGGTACCGCCGCCAAGCGCCCTTTGACCTCGTCATGGACCAGCACCATGGGCTGCCCTGGTACGCCCCGTGGTGGTGCCACACCCGGTGTGTCGCCTATGTCCACGAAGTCCTGGGGCCGATCTGGGAGGTCTTCTACCGCTGGCCCACCTCCGCCTTGGGCCAGTGGCAGGAGCGCTGGACTCATTGGCTCTATCGGAACGTCCCCTTCTGGACCGCCTCCGCTTCGACCAAGGCCGGGCTGGAACAGCACGGGGTCAAGAGCGTTACCCTCATCCCGTACGGGGTGCACACGGTGGCCTTGCCGCAACTTGAGCCCAAGCCGCTGGAGTTGCCGCTCCGGCTTATCGTCGTTTCCCGCTTGGCCCCCAACAAGCGTATCGAGGACGCTATCGCCGCCTGCCACTGCCTGCACGCACGGGGCCTCCCCGCCCACCTGACGATCATCGGCACCGGCGAGTCCGAACCGCTCCTGCGCCAGCGCGTGCGCGACCTCAACCTCGACGCCCAGGTCACCTTCGCCGGCGCCTTGACCGAGGCCGCCAAGGACGACCACCTCCGGCGCGCCCATTTCCTGGTGCACACCTCCCTGCGGGAGGGCTGGGGCCTGAACGTCATCGAGGCTAACGCCCTGGGCACTCCGGCGGTGGCCTACCCGGTGCCCGGCCTGATCGAATCGACCCTGCACGATCAGACCGGGCTGCTGACAACCACCGAAACCCCGGCCGCCGTCGCCGACGCCCTGGCCGACTGCCTGCGCCACCCGGACCGCTACGCCCGCTATCGTGTCGCCGCCTGGGAACGGGCCAAGACCTTCCACTGGAGCGTCGTCCTGCCCCAAGCCTGCGCTTGGCTCGAGGCCCAGGGCCGACCGCGAAGAGGCACAGAAGGAGCCGGGGAAAAAGGAAACACCTGACCGGCCACAAAGAGGCACAGCCGCGAAGGCAGGGAAGCCGCAAAAAGGCACAAGGACCGCAAAAAGGGGAAGATCAGGCGGGGAAGCCGCAAAAAGGCACAAGAGGCGCAAAAAGGGGGAGGCCAGGGATAGGGCCGCGAAGAGCCACAGGAGCCGCAGAAGGAGGAAGCGGAGGGCAGCCGCAAAAAGGCACAAGGACCGCAAAAAGGG
>JAJXTA010000573.1 GCA_021784265.1 bacterium
AAAGCCCGCGGCTACACCTGCCCTCCCGAGGTCGTCCTCGGGCGGTCGGAGTCCCTAACCCGGGCCGTGGGTGCTGGTTGGTTCAGGAGCGCCGACATCCCTCGGGAACGCGAACGCTCCCAGACGGTCGCTCGCCCGCGACAACGGCCCGTCGGCCGGCAACTCCACAAGCTGGCGCAGAGTTCGACGACCCCGGCGCACGCGGACCCAGCGCCGGGCAGAGCCAGCACTAAACGTTGGTCCGTTTCCGGACCGCTGGGCCTGGTTTCCACTCCGGGCCGGGCACCCACGTGCTTGCCGGCCCACTCACGTCCCCATCGCCCCCCTAACCTCTCCTCAATCCCGCGGCGACCTGGCCGTGGTTCGTGCCCGCTGGGGGTGCATGCTCGCAACGCCGTCCGGGGCCGCCTCGCCACTCGGGTCTTGTCTCCGCGTCCCCTTTTCGGCCCAATACGCCGATGACACTGCCCTCGGAACTGTTTGTGGACGGCAGGTGGCGCCCAAGTTCAGCGGGTGACCGCCTCACCCTGATCAATCCGGCCACTGAAGAGCCCTTCGCTGAGGTCGCGGCGGCGCACCTCAAGGATCTACATGCGGCGGTCGAGTCGGCGCACCGGGCGTGGGAGTCCGGTTGGCGCGACCTGACCCCAGGCAAGCGCACGGAAATCCTCTTCAGCGTCGCCCGCGCGCTCCGGGCGCAGGCGGAGGAGATCGCGCAAATGGAAAGCCAAAACATCGGCAAGCCCATCAGCGACGCTCGCGACGAGGCTGGGCTGGGGGCGCGAGTCTTCGAGTATTACGCCGGGGCCCTGGCCACCTTTGGCGGCCAAACCCTTCCGGTGGCGCGCGGGGGCTTCGACTACACCCTGCGGGTGCCGATGGGCGTCATCGCCGCCATCGTGCCCTGGAATTTCCCTTTCCCGATCGCGTGTTGGAAGGTGGCGCCCGCGTTGGCCGCGGGCAATTGCGTGGTGCTCAAACCGGCCTCCCTGTCGCCGCTGACGGCGTTGCGCCTGGGTGAAATCGCGCACGGGGCGGGCCTGCCACCTGGGGTGTTGCAGGTCTTGCCCGGTGCCGGGGCCACGCTCGGCGAGGCGCTGGCCACCCATCCGTTGATCCGAAAGATCTCCTTCACGGGTTCGACCGCGGTGGGGGCGCGGCTCATGGCCTTGGCCGCGGGGGACCTCAAACGGGTCTCGCTGGAGCTGGGCGGCAAATCCCCCAACATCGTCTGCGCCGATGCCGACTGGGAACGAGCGGCGGACAGCTCGCCGATGAGCGTCTTCGCCAATACCGGCCAGGACTGTTGCGCGCGGAGTCGGCTGTTTGTCGAGCGCCCCATCTACGAGCGGTTCCTGGAGCGGTTCGTTGACGCCACCCGCAAGCTGGTCGTCGGCGATCCCCGCCAGTCCACTACCCAACTCGGGCCGATGGTGTCGGCCGGGCAACGGGAGAGCGTCGAGGCCTACCTGCGGGAGGCGCGGCAGTCGGGCCGGAGCGTCGCCGCCGGGGGCGGGCGGCCGCAGCCTAAAGGGTATTATCTGGAGCCCACGGTGCTGCTGGGCGTCGAGCCCGCCGACCGCTGTTGGCGGGAGGAGATCTTCGGGCCGGTGGTGTGCGTTCGACCGTTTGACGACGAGGCGGCCCTGCTGGCGGAGGTCAACGCCTCGCCCTACGGGCTGAGTGGATCGTTGTGGACCAACGATCTGCGCCGGGCCTTGCGCTTGGCCCGCCGCATCGAGAGCGGCGTCCTGAGCGTTAACTCCCATAGCAGCGTCCATGTCGAGGCCCCCTTCGGCGGCTTCAAACAAAGCGGGTTGGGGCGCGACCTGGGGCTGACCGCGCTGGAAGGCTACACGGAGCTGAAGAACATCTACGTGGCGGAGTGAACCAGGGCCTATGAAACCCACCGACACCCCAGGCCAACTCGACCTCAAAGCGCTCAAGGCAAGAATCGCCGCGGGCCAGATCGACACCGTGATCCTCGCCGCGCCCGATGTCTATGGCCGGCTCGTCGGCAAACGCTTTGCCGCCCCGTTCTTCGTCGAGCACGTGGCCGCCCACGGCACCCACGGCTGCAACTACCTGCTGACGGTGAACCTCGAGATGGACCCGCTCGACGGGTTTGCGCTGGCTAATTGGCGGAAAGGGTTCGGGGATTTTGCCATGCGCCCCGATTTCACCACCGGCCGCGCGCTCCCCTGGCAGCCGGGGACCGCCTTGGTGCTGTGCGACTTCAACCATGGGGAGGGCACGCCGGTGGCCGAGGCGCCGCGCGCGGTCTTGCAGGGGCAAATGGCGGCGCTGGCGCGCCGGGGCTGGAGCGCGCGCATCGCCAGCGAGCTGGAGTTCTACTTGTTCAATCAGACTTACCACGACGCTTACAGCCACGGCTACAACGCCTTGGTCCCCGCCAGCGATTACCGCATCGACTATCATATCCTCCAGCCGACCCGCGACGAGGACCTCATGCGCGCCGCGCGCCTCGACATGACGGCCGCGGGGGTGCCCATCGAAAGCAGCAAAGGCGAGTGGGGCAAAGGCCAGCACGAGATCAATTTCACCTACGCGGCTCCCCTGACGATGGCCGACCGGCATGTGGTCTTCAAACACGGCATCAAAGAACTGGCGGATCGGCACGGCAAGGCGATCACCTTCATGGCCAAGTACGCGGCCGGGGAAGCCGGCAACAGTTGCCACATCCATCTCAGCCTCCAGGCGGCCGGCCGCGACCTGTTCTGGGACCGGCGTGCGCGCGCCGGCTCCCGGCTCTTTCGCCAATTCCTGGGCGGCCTGATGAAATACTCGCCCGAGCTGGCGTACTTCTACGCCCCCACCGTGAACGCTTATAAGCGTTATCAGGCCGCAAGCTGGGCCCCCACCAAGATGGCCTGGTCCCAAGACAACCGGACCGTGGGGTTTCGCGTGGTGGGCCAGGGCGGCGGCTTCCGGATCGAGAATCGGATGCCTGGGGCCGATGCGAACCCCTACTTGGCCTTCGCGGCCATGCTGGCCGCGGGCCTGGCCGGAGTGGACGAAGGGCTCGATTGCGGTCCGGAGTATCAGGGCAATGCTTACGCGGACGACCGGCTCCCGGCCCTCCCGCGCACCCTGGCCGAAGCCGCCGAGCGCCTCCACGAGAGTCGCCTCGCGCGCCTTGCCCTGGGCGAAGGAGTGGTCGATTTCTACGCGCATACCGCCCGGCTGGAGGTGCGCGCCTTCAACGACGCGGTCACCGACTGGGAGCGGGTCCGTTACTTCGAACGCATCTGACCTGGGATCGCACGACAGAGCCGCGAACGCAAGAGAGCGGTGCATTCACTCCCGCCGGATCACGCGCCGCGGGTTCAGTCGGGCGACCCGGAGCGGCGGGGACCGGACCGCCGTCGCTGGTAGTGCCGACACGCCAAGCGGC
>JAJXTA010000574.1 GCA_021784265.1 bacterium
GATGAATGGTGTGGCCACCGGCACCCTGGGGTTCGACACCTTCAGTGAAACGGTCTTTCAGTTCACCATCACCTTCAGACTGATGGCCAAAGGATTGCTTTTTGCGGTGATCTTGGGATTGTTGGGGAGCCTGTTGCCGGCGTTGCGGGCGTCGCGCCTGCCCGTGATCGCGGCGCTCAAAGCGGTATGAACCAGGACCAACTCAACCAACTGCGCATTGCCCCCGTGGCCAAACGGCGACCGAGCCGGCAGCTTTGGGGCATCTTTCTGGGCGTGGGGCTGGCCACCGGTGCCGCGATCTATTACGCTTGGCCCAGGGCCTCGGACAACCAACGCCTCGCCCCAGGCGCGAAACCCGCCCTGGCGGCCTCCGCCGACCCTACCCCAAGTCCGACGCCGCCCAACCCCGCCCCGGCACCGTTCTCGGGTCCGGCCGACGCGGTGCTGACCGTCAGCGGCTACATCATCAACCGCGAGCGCATCGAGTTGAGCCCGCGCTTTCTGGGCGTGGTGAAGTGGATCGGCGTCAAGAAAGGCGACGCCGTCACTAACGGTCAAGTCGTCGTGGTGCTGGACGACGCCGAGTACAAAGCCCGGTTGGCGGAGTCGGAGGCCCGTTTGGCCAGCGCCAAGGTCGCGCTGGAACGCGCCCAGTTGAACTACGAGCGCATCGCCCGTCTGGGCCACCAGAGCGTCGAATCGCAGCAGATGGTCGATGACAGCCGCCTCAACCTGGCCGCAGCCAAGGCTACCTTGGCCGAGGTCGAGGGCCAGACCGCCCTGATCCGCACTTATATCGACTGGACCATCATCCGTTCGCCCATCAACGGCGTGGTCCTGGAGAAGCTGGTCAACCCCAACGAGCTGGTCGTGCCGCAGAGCTTCGGCGGCGGCGGCGGTCCCAGCACCGCCCTGTTGGCCGTGGCGGACCCGAACGACCTGCAGGTCGAAATCGACGTCAACGAGTCCGACCTGCCCAAGGTCTTCCTCCACCAGGGCTGCCGGGTCAGTCCCGAGGCCTATCCGGACAAGCACTATGACGGTCTTGTGGCGGAAATGGCGCCCGAAGCCAGTCGCCAAAAGGGCACGCTCCAACTCAAGGTTCAGATTCTCAAGCCGGACAAGTACCTGACCCCCCAGTTGAGCGCCAAGGTCGATTTTCTGGCGGGGCCTACTGCGGCTAAGCCCAACTGACCCCGTGCGCGAGCACGGCCACCGGTGGGTGGAAGAAGCCTCCTCCCGGACCTCCTGGCCGTCGCCGCCGGAGCGGCGCGGAGGCGGCGTTACCCGCCCATTAGCGGGGCTGCTCGGAGCCCTTTTTTGAATCCACCTTGACCGTAAGCGGAAATGCGGATTAACCGCTTGCATTGCCTCAGCAAGCATCGCAAAGTCCGCTTATGCGACCCCGGGGGAAAAGGGGATGGTTCTGGCGGCCCCGCGGTCACCGCCCGTCGCTGGCGGGTGTCCGATGGCTTGAGTCCGCCCGCGGGCCTGGCGGGGCGCGGGCGGTGACGTAATGAGCACAACTCAAACAGTACGAAGGCTTGCGGCACGCCTCTGCCTCCTGGGCGCGTGCGGCGGCGCCCTCCACGCCCAGCTCCTCCTCACCGTGGACGACTCGAATCCGGCGGCGGTCACTTTTACCGCCACGGGCACCGCCAGCGGCGCGACGGGCTCCGGCAGCGGCCCGTTTCCCGTTCGGTTAGAGACTTTTCTGACTACCAGCTCCGGCCTGACTGCCTCGAGTAACCCCACCGCCACGTCGTCCACGCTGCAAGCGCCAGTGACTGGCGACCTCTTGAATACCGCCGACTGGGACTCCAACGGTGCCGGGGCGACGACACTGGGCCTGCGCAACGGGAGCAGCTCGAAGGAGTCGTTTTCGACCTCCAGCCCGGCCTTCTCCGGAACCGCGACGTTTGACCTCTCGAGCATCTCCGCCTTCCTGCCCGCCGGTGGCACCACCGGCTCCATCCAGACCTCGACAGGCACGCTGATTGGCACCTATTCGGTGTCGGCCGTGCCAGAGCCCGTGGCCGGCGGCCTGGTCTGCGGCCTCGCCTGTCTTGCCGTCGCGGCCTGCGAGCGGCGGAACCGATTAAGGGAGCGGTGGGAGTGCCTAGCGAAAGCCGCGAGGGACGTGGCCAAGCGCGTCTCCGGCCGATAGCCGCACAGCCGCGAAGCGGAGGGCGACGGCGGGGTGGCAGCGAGCCTCGTCCAGGGCCGAAGGGCAACCCGCCTAGGGCTGAAACACGGCCCACGCGGGCCCGCACCATTTCGTTGCGCTCCCCACCGTCCCCGGCGATACTGCGCGCGCGTTACCATATGACCACCACCCGATGATCGGCCCCATCGCCCGAGAAGACCGTCGCTGCGAACCGTCACCGCACACTGGCCCGCCGGCTCTCGGCGGGACCGACGCGCCGCCACCCGGGCGGCTCCCGGCGGGTCGAGACCTGCCACCACCGGCCCACCTGGGACAAACAAGCCGTCCGCTCGGCTGGCAGCGCCTGGGGCGGAGTTGGGGGTTGCTGCTGGCGCTGGCCAGCGCCCTGCTCCCGGTGGGGGCGACGGCCAAGGCGCCCCAGCCCAACTTGGTGGTGATCGTCGCCGATGACATGGGCTACTCGGACGCCGGGTGTTACGGCGGGGAGATCCAGACCCCACATTTGGACCGCCTGGCCCGCGGCGGCTTGCGCTTTACCCAGTTCTATAACACCGCTCGGTGCTGGCCGTCGCGCGCCTGCATTCTCACCGGTTACTATGCCCAAGAGGTGCGCCGCGACGCGTTGCCCGGGCTCAACGGCGGTGCGGGGGGGAAGCGCCCGACCTGGGCGCATCTGCTGCCCGAACTCCTACACCCCCTCGGCTACCGCAGCTACCACTCCGGCAAGTGGCATCTGGACGGCAAGGTCCTGGCGGGCGGTTTCGACCATTCCTACTCGATCAACGACCACGACCGGCACTTTAATCCGCGGTTGCACACCCTGGACGACCAGCCGCTGCCCCCCGTCCAGTTGGGCACTGGTTACTTCAGCGCCACGGCGATTGCCCAGCACGCGATCGACATGCTGGCCGAGCACCAGGCCCAGCACCGGGGTCAGCCCTTCTTCCTCTACCTGGCTTTCATCTCGCCCCACTTCCCTTTGCAAGCGCCGGCGGAAGACATCGCCCAATACCGGGACCGCTACGGCGGCGGCTGGGATCTCGTGCGCCGCGAACGCTATGAGCGGATGACGCGCCTGGGCCTGATCCATTGCGACCTGTCGCCCCTGGACCCCATCCACGTGCCGAGCTGGAACTTCAGTCCCCAGGAGCTCTGTGAGGAGATCGGGCCGGGCGAAGTCGCGCGCGCCCTGCCCTGGAACGATCTGACCCCGGAGGCGCAGCAGTTTCAGGCCGCCAAGAGATCGGA
>JAJXTA010000575.1 GCA_021784265.1 bacterium
GGCCCTGAGCGCCCTGCAGGCGCGTGAACACGTGTTGGCGGCCGCGCTGTATGACGGCCACGGCCGCCTCTTCGCCCGCTACGATCGTCCCGCCGCCGGCCCAAACCTCGTCGGCCCCGCTCCCCCCCCGGTGGGGGCGCAGTTCCACGGCGGCCGCCTGGTCCTCACCCAGCCGATTCGGCACGGTCCCGACACGGTGGGGACGATTTACCTCCTTTTTGACATGGTGGAGCTAGGCAACCGCGTCCGGGCCAACATCGCCATTTTCGCCGCCATCCTGCTCGCGTCGGCGTTTGTCGCGCTTGCCTTGTCCGCCCGCCTCCAGCGCCTTATCTGCGCTCCGATCCTGGAGCTGGCGCGCACGGCGCGCACGGTCTCGCAGCGCAAGGACTATTCGGTGCGCGTCACCAAGCACAGCGACGACGAGACCGGGTTCCTCATCGATTGCTTCAACGAGATGCTCGCGCAGATCGAAAAGCACCAGGCGGCCTTGCGCGAGATCAATACCCAGTTGAGCGAGTCGGAGCAGCGGGCCTTGGCCGCCACCCACGCCAAGAGCCAGTTCCTGGCCAACATGAGCCATGAGCTGCGCACGCCGCTCAATGCGATCATCGGCTACAGCGAGATGCTCCAGGAGGAGGTCCAGGACTTGGGTCAAGCCGGCCTGTTGGCCGACCTCCAACGCATCCACGCCGCCAGCAAACATCTCCTGGCCCTCATCAACGACATCCTCGACCTGTCCAAGATCGAGGCGGGGAAGATGACCCTCTTTCTGGAAACGTTCGACGTGCCCGCCTTGGTCGGCGAGGTGGCGGCGACGGTCCGGCCGCTGGCCGCCAAAAAGCACAACCAGTTCCGCGTCGAATGCGCCCCTGGCCTCGGGGCCATACGGGCGGACCTCACCAAGGTGCGCCAGACCCTGTTCAATCTCATTTCCAACGCCGCCAAGTTCACCGAGCATGGCACGATCACCCTCCGCGTGGTGGTCGAGGGCGCGCAGGTGCGCTTCGAGGTCACCGACACCGGCATTGGCATGACGCCCGAGCAGTTGGGCCGGCTCTTCCAGGCCTTCACCCAAGCCGACGAGTCCACCTCCCGCAAATACGGCGGCACCGGCCTGGGGTTGGTGATCAGCCGCAAGTTCTGCCACTTGATGGGGGGTGACATCACGGTGACGAGCCGGCCCGGCCAAGGTTCCTGCTTCACGGTTCGACTCCCGCGCGAGGTCCGCCCGCTGGCCACGCCCGCCGCCGAAGCACCCGCTGCCCCCGCCCCCGCCCCGAGCCGTCCGGACCCGAGGGCCTCGCTGGTGCTGGTGATCGACGATGACCCCGACGTGCGCGATCTCCTCCAGCGGGCGTTGACCAAGGATGGGTTCCGGGTCCAGACCGCCTCCGATGGGCCCCAGGGACTCCGCCTGGCGCGCCAACTCAAACCGGCGGTGATCACCCTGGACGTCATGATGCCGGAGATCGACGGCTGGCATGTCTTGACCACCCTCAAGGCTGATCCCGAGTTGGCCCAGATCCCCGTCATCATCGTCAGCATGGTCGATGACAAGAACCTCGGCTTCGCCTTGGGCGCCGCCGATTACCTGCCCAAGCCGATCGATTGGAGCCGCCTGAGCACCCTGCTCGCCCGTTACCGCAACCCCACCGCACCCAATCGTGTCCTGGTCGTCGAGGACGAACCCGCCACCCTCGCCCTGATCCGGCGCAACCTCGCCAAGGAAGGTTGGGAGGTTACCTGCGCCGAGAATGGACAGATGGCCTTGGACCATTTGGCGGTGGCCCCACCCGACCTCATCCTCTCCGACCTCATGATGCCGGTGATGGATGGGTTTGAGCTGCTGGAGCGTTTGCGCGCCCAGCTTAAGGAACACCTGCCCCCGGTCATCGTCATGACGGCCAAGGACTTGACACCCGCCGAGCGCCAACGCCTCAACGGCCAAGCGGCCCGGGTGCTTCAAAAGGGAACCACCAGCACCGAGGATCTCCTGGCCGCGGTGCGCGCGTCCCTGAAGACGTGACCGAGCGCGGCGACCTTTCCAGCGGCTGACGCGCAACGCTGGAGGTGAGGGCGGGCGGCAAAGGCACCGACGAAGCCCCCACTCGATCCCCTCCCCTGTCCGCCGCCCGGAAGCACGACCACGGTGCCGCTGAGGGGTTGCGCCGCGCCCCGCGGCCGGGCCGTTGGGTCAAGGTCTCTTCTCTGCCGGGGCGTGGTTCAGGCCTTCGCTCATCCCCTCGGCCGCCGCTCTGGCCACCGTCTTGATCGCGTCCTGCGTCCCCGCAGCCAGGTCGTTAGCCGCGTCCCGCGCCACCGGGACCTGTTCCGCCGCCACATACCGGGCGACCGCCCCCATGAAGCCGAACATGCACATCGCGCCACCGACGAACAGCAGCGGCATCCCCACGAAGCAGCACCAGAACAATCGTGGTGGTTCACCGGTGCCGAAGGCCGAGAAGAAACCGGCCAAGCCAATGACGAGGAAGACCGCGCCCACGGCGGCCAGCAGCAGACCCGCGCCCCGCAGGAACCAACGGCTTACTTGATGTTGGGGAGTCTGAAATGCGCTCATACTGATTAACATGCTCGGCGGAACGGTCTGACGCAACCGGAAAGTCCAGTGCCTGGAGCCCGGTGCCGGGCCGGAGCTTCCGTGAGCCCAAGGCGGCGCCGGATTCGACGTGGCGCGCTGCTTGTGCTATATTCCTGGCACTGATCACTAACTAGCTTTGCATTCAGCGTTTGTTGTACCGGAAGTTTCCGGCGCAGCCGGCAAACGGACCGTCCGTCGGTGACCGGGAGGCGATCGGTGGCTGGGCAGTTTGATGCAAGGCGCCTGCGGCACCGAGACTGCGGCGGCGGGTCGCTCGGCACTGGCCGGCGGTTCGGCAAGGCGAGCGCCCGCCGATGCGGTATGTTGACAACGAGCCAAAGAGAACAAACAACCCTGGAACCGAAAGGAGCGCTGCATTATGACCTTGAATGTCACACGAGTGGACGCCTGGGCCGCCCCGTTGGAGGACAAACCGGGCAGCTTGGCGACCAAACTGGCCGCCTTGACCGAGGCCGGCCTCAACCTGGAATTCATCATCGCTCGACGGGCCCCGGACAACCCCGGCGCCGGCGTGGTGTTCGTGACTGCGATCCACGGCGCGCGCGGCGCGCGCGCGGCGCGCGACGCCGGCTTCCTGAAGACCGAAAGCCTCCACGCCGTCCGGATCGAGGGACCGGACACCCCCGGCCGCGGCCATCAGCTTGTCCAGGTCCTGGCCGCCGAGGGACTCAACCTGCGGGGCTTCTCGGCCGCAGCGATCAACGGGCGGTTTGTTGCCCACTTGGCCTTTGACAGCGGCCGGGACGCCACCAAGGCCGCCCGCCTGATGCGCCGCCTGTAGCACACCC
>JAJXTA010000576.1 GCA_021784265.1 bacterium
CGTATTGCCGCTGGTCGGCTCGATGATGGTGGTATCGCGGTTGATCAGCCCGCGCCGCTCGGCGTCTTCGACCATCGAGACGCCGATGCGGTCCTTGACGCTGCCCAGGGGATTGAAGAACTCGCATTTGAGGAGGACGGTGGCGGGCAGGCCGGCGGCGACGCGGTTGAGTTTGACCAGCGGGGTGCGGCCGACGGTCTCGAGGATGTTGTTAAAGATGCGTGCCATAGTAAGCTACTAAGTCAAGTGATCAACTAAGGTTTAGTTCGAGGCTAATTTCCACCCCTTTCCCCGCAGCAGCAAGTTCTTTTTTCCGCCGCGTTGCCACCACCGGCGCGGGTCTGTCCCCGAGCACGCCGCCTCGGCGGTGCGCCGGCGGGCGGCGGCCAAGACGGGGCGACACGGCCAAGTCTTCGGCTCACCGCCCAAAAACACTAGCCCCTGTCCAGCCTTGGGGCCGGGCAGGGGCCAGATCGGGGGTGGGAGTTCGCCAGGCTCTCTTTCCCGGGCTGGCATTAGGCGCCACTGGGGCTGCCAGCTTCCCGACGCCATTCTCCGCGGCTGGTGGAGTTGTCGGCCTCATAGCAGGGCCGTCCTGCCCCTTACGGGGCGGGATTGTTGAGTGAGGTCTTTGGGCCCGCTCAGGTCGGTGGCTGCGTCATCGGCTGGCGGACCGGGTAAAGACATACCTGTGGGCCTCGTTCGCGTCTTTACCGGGCGCACCGGGTCTGGCCACCGCTTGGGGCGGTGCGTTGGCCCGGCACCACGGGTCTGACCTCTTACCTCTCAGGTTGCCTTAGGCGCACAGACCGGCGACGAGGCTAGGCCTACCGCCGGCGGTGGAGGAAGTGACCGCGCCGCCGGCCAAGGCGGCGGGTCCTCCGCAGGGCAAGGGCGCACGTTGTCGCACCGTTCGGCGCGTTTGGTGTAAGGCGGCCTTTCGGGAAGGTCGCCCCGTCCACTTGCCCTCGGCTGGCACGCAGTAGCAACCGGATACCCTCTGGGTAACTGCGATTCGCTCGGGCTCGAAACCCGCCTGAGTTACTTAACTCGGCTCGGGGCGGTTTCTGATCGCCCCTGACCGCACAGCCCCTGCATCGCGTTGGTGACGGCGCGCGAACGCCGTCCGAGGAGTTGGTGAATTATGCCGCGAACGGCCGCCAAGGATGCAACAGCCGTCCCGGGGCTGGGCCGACCAGCGCGGCCTAGCCTTTCCCCAGTCACCTGGGCTTATCCTCGAGGCGAGGGCGAGCGGCCTTGCGGTCGGCCGCCGACGCCTCTGGTCTTTCAATGAACCGAATCGAGGGTAGCGGCGCGGAAGTAAAAGTCAACCGTTTTCTGGTGCAAAACACTTGCGCGCAAGCCGTTGTGAACAACTTGTGAATAACCTGCGCGAGCGCGAACCCGGCGCGGTTCGCTCCACCGCGCGCCCGGCTCAGGCCGGCACGGCGGGGCTGGCCGCCTCAGCCGCGGCGGTCGCGGCGGGCTGCTTGTGCTTGGCCGTCGTTTTCTTCCGCTTGAGGCGGGCAACACGGCGCGAGCGTTTTTCGGCTTTGTTATACTGCTTGCTCATAAGAGTCTTTACATCGCGGTGGCAATGCGATTGTTTAGGTGGAGTATGAAGCTTGGCTGCGGGCGGTTCAACACCTATCTAGTCTGGACGCTGCTCCTGGTGGGGGCTGCCGGCTGCTCCTCGACGGGGGGGCACCATAAGCGCAAAGAGGCCAGCACCCTCCGGCTCTATCTGGAGGCCGATCCGGATGCCGGAGGGAGCACCGCCACGGTGCCAGTGATCCGCGCCAACCCGGTGGCGGTGACGATCCAAACCAACCCGTTCCTGGATGAGACGGACCTGGCGGACGCGGAAGTGGTGGATGTGATGGGTGGGTTCGCCATCCAAGCGACGTTCGATTTTCATGGGCGGCTCATCTTGCAAAACACGACCGGCGCCAACCACGGCCGGCGGATCGTCGTGTTCAGCGTCTTTGGGTCGGTGACCGGAGGCCGGTGGCTGGCGGCGCCCATGATCACCAAGGCGATCTCCAACGGCGTGTACACCTTTACGCCGGACGCCACCCGCGAGGAGGCCCAACGGATCGTGGAGGGGCTGAACAACCTGGCGGAAAAGCTGGGCAACCGGCCCACGACGAAGTAGGCGAACCGGTTGGCGTTGCGGATGCGTGTCGGTTTGGTCCTGCTCGGGTGGTGCTGGCTGGGCGTCCTGGCGGCGCAACCGTTTCATTTTCCCACGGCCAACCAGGCGCTGCTGGTGAAGGGCGCCGAGGAGCGGTTCCTGGTGGGCACCACGGGCAAGCCGTGGACCACCGGCGGCTTCGGCTGCGTGCGCAGCGACGGGTGGCAGATGCATGAGGGGTTGGATATCCGCTGCCTGAACCGGGACGCGCAGGGCGAGCCAACCGACCCCGTGCTGGCGACCGCCGCTGGGACGGTGGTTTATTTCAGCACCCGACCCGCCCTCTCGAATTACGGGCGGTACGTCGTGGTACGCCACCTCGTCGAGGGGCTGGAGGTCTATTCCCTTTACGCCCACCTGAGCGAGGTGCGCCCGGGGTTGCGGCTGGGCCAGGCGGTGCGGGCGGGAGAGCCCCTCGGGACGATGGGGCGCTCGTCCAACACCCACGAGCGCATCTCCAAGGCCCGCGCCCATGTCCACTTCGAGTTGAACCTCCTGGTCAACGACCGGTTCGCCGATTGGCTCCGGCGCCGCTTCCCGACCGAGCGCAACGACCACGGGGAGTGGAACGGGCGCAACCTCCTGGGCTTCGATCCCGCCCAAGTGTTGCTCGAGGAGCAACGGCTGGGGCCGGCCTTCAGCCTGGTGAGCCTTATGCGCGGCCAGACCGAACTCTGCCGCGTGTTAGTGCGCCAACCCGCATTCCCGTGGGTGCGCCGCTACACCCCCTTGCTGGTGCGCAATCCCCGTGCGGAAAAGGAAGGCGTGGCCGGCTACGAGCTGGAGTTGAACCTCAACGGGATCCCGTTCCAGATCATCCCGCGGGCCGCGTCGGAACTCCCCGCCGGACCCCGGTTTCAACTGCTGTCAGTCAACGCGGCCGAGGCCCGGGCGCATCCGTGCCGGCGGTTGGTGGTGGAACGGCGTGGGCGGTGGGAACTAGGCGCTCGTGGGCGGGAACTGCTCGAGCTGCTGACTTACTAGCCGGAGGCACCCCGCCGGTGGAGCGGGCTGGCGCTCCGCCGCTTGCCGCCAGCGCCTCAGGAACAGCCCCGGCGCGCCGGGGGCGTCACTTCAAATAGTCCAGGAGGGAGTTGTTCATGATCAGCGCGCCGCTCTGGAGTGCGGCGCGATAGGCGTTCTGCGCCTGGCTGAGCTGCACCAGGGTCTGGGCGAGGTCGGCGTTGGCCAGGTTGGAGACCTGCTTGGTGAGCG
>JAJXTA010000577.1 GCA_021784265.1 bacterium
GCCCCATCGCCGCGCCCGTACGTGCCGCGGCGGCCGACCCACCAGGAGCGAGTCCTTTTCTGCTTGAGGCCCTCGCCACCGCCGGACATAAAGAGGCCATGACAACTCGCTCCACTCTCTGGGCCACCACCCAACGAACGCTTCTGGCCGGCGCGCTCGCGACCACCCTGCTCCCCCTCTGGGGCGCGGATGGGGACAACCCCTTTTTGGGCCGCTGGGCGCTGACCATTCCCGGGGGCGGCGCCGGGTGGTTGGGCGTGACCAAGGAGAACGGCTGGTATGACGCCAGCCTCCTCTGGGGTGGGGGCAGCGTGGTCCCCGTCTCGAGCGTCTTCTTCAACCAGGACAAAGACACCCTCTTTGTCACGCGAACCCGCCAAGTCAAACGCAAGGACGCCAGCGGGAACGTGGTGCGAACGCAGGTGTTTTCCGAGGCGATCATGGCCAAGGTTGAGGGCGATGAGCTCACGCTCACGCTGCTCAATCCGCACGACGATGGCGAGGGGATCACGCGCGAGCAGTTCACCGGCAAGCGTTGTCCGCCCACCCCGCCGGCGCCCGACCTCTCGGCGGTGAAGTTCGGCGACCCCATCACCCTCTTCAACGGCAAGGACCTCGAGGGGTGGGAACTGACCAACCCCGGCCAAGTCAACGGGTGGAGCGCCGAAGACGGCTTGCTGGTCAACCGCGCGGCCCAGACCGAGGGCCAGCCCCACAAGTCTTACGGCAACCTCCGCACCGTCCGCGAGTTCGAGGACTTCAACCTCAAGGCCGAGACGCGCCTGGCCAAGAACGGCAACAGCGGCATCTACCTCCGGGGCATCTACGAGGTGCAAGTGGCCGACACCTACGGTCAGCCACTGGACCCCCATAACATGGGAGCCATCTACAGCCGCCTCACCCCGACCTCCGCCGCCGAAAAGCCACCCGGCGAATGGCAGACCCTGGATATCACTCTGGTGAACCTCCACGTCACGGTCATCCTTAACGGGACCAAGATCATCGACAACCAGCCGCTGCTGGGGTGCACCGGCGGCGCGCTCTGGTCGGATCAGCTCCGCCCCGGCCCCATTTACCTCCAGGGCGATCACACGGGGATCGAATATCGCAATCTGGTGCTCCGTCCGGTGCTGAAATAGGCCGGCCGGCACCCGGGGGTGACAGCTAAGCTCGACGCGATCTTCGCGGTCGCCCAGCGAGCGACGCCGGCAGACGACCCGCCGGCGACCTAGGGCCCTCAGCCGCCCCGCAGCGCCGCCCACCGGCAACGGCGGACGGTTGATTATCGCCACACGCCAAAGCGGCGCGCCCCTTGACATTCCACAGGTTTGATCCACAGGTTAGGACTCGAATCGAGTGGACCATGATTTCGCCCGCGCAATCCGAGGCTTTGGCAACACAGCCGCAAACGGCGCCCACCCTGGAGTTCGCCCTCAGTGGGCTGAGTTGCCAGGGCTGCGTGCGCCACACCACCGAGGCGATCCAGGGTGTTCCCGGCGTGGCCAGCGCGTTGGTGAACCTCGAGGTGGCGCGGGCCTCTGTCCGTTGGCGGCCGGAGGCGTCCCCCGACCCTGAGGCGGTCGTGCGCGCGGTGAGGGCCGCCGGCTACCAGGCCCGGTTCCTGACACCCGCCCAACCGGCCGCACCCGCCGCCGCTTGGTCCCCCTTGGCGGGGTGGCAGTTCAATGTCGTCCTGGGTACGGCGGTAACGGCGCCGTTGATGGCCGGGGACTGGATGTGGGACCTTGGCGGCGCGCGCTGGTTCCAGTGGGTGAGCTTGGTGCTCGCCTTGCCGGTGCAAGTGCTGTGCGGGGCGCGGTTTTATAAGGGCGCCTGGAACCAGCTCAAGGTCGGCGGCTCCAACATGGACACCCTGGTGGCGCTGGGCTCGACGACCGCCTTCGCTTACAGTCTCTGGGCCCTCCTTGCCGCGCCGCAGGCCCATCTCTATTTCATGGAAGCGGCCGCGATCATCACCCTGATTAGCATTGGGCATTGGTTCGAGGCCAAAGCCAGCGCGCGGGCCGCCAGCTCCCTGCGCGCGCTGCTGCACTTGGCGCCCGCCACCGCGCGGCGGCTCGAACCAGACGGCACCGCGACGGAGGTCCCGGTCGCTCAACTCACCCTCGGTCACCGGGTGCTCCTCAAACCGGGCGACCGGGTGCCCACGGACGCCGAAGTTCTCGAGGGAGCCTCGGCCGTCGATGAGGCCATGCTCACGGGGGAATCGCTGCCGGTGGAGAAAGGACCAGGGGCCCGGCTTTACGCCGGGACGGTGAACCAGAGCGGGCGGTTGGTGGCCCGCGTCGAGGCCACCGGAGAGGCCACGGCCCTGGCCCAAATCATCGCGGTGGTGCAACGGGCGCAATCCAGCCGGGCGAGCATCCAACGCCTGGGAGATCGCGTCAGCGCGGTGTTTGTGCCGGTCGTGGTGCTGGTGGCGGTTGGCACGGCGCTCTGGTGGGGCGTCGGGCACGCGCAGGCGGTCCGCGTCTGTGCCGCCTTGCAACCGTGGCTGTGGCACGTCGCCCTCATTACGGACCCGTTGGCCGCGGCGATCCTGCACGCCGCCGCCGTGCTGATTGTGGCTTGCCCCTGCGCCATGGGTCTGGCCACCCCCGCGGCCATCATGGCGGGCGCCAACGCCGCCGCCCGCCGCGGCATCCTCATCCGCGATGGCATCGCCCTGGAGAAAACCGGGCGGATCACGGCGGTTCTCTTCGATAAGACCGGGACGCTGACCGAGGGTCGTCCGGCGGTTGCCGCCCTCGTGGACCTGCGGCCGCCCGACCCGCGGGCCACGCCCCTGACCACCCTCGTTGCCAACTTAGCCGCCCCCTCGAACCACCCGCTCAGCCGGGCGCTCGCCATCCTGCCTTCGGCCCCATCGCCCGCCACCGCACCCGCGCTGCCCGCGCTGGCCGACTGGCAGGAAGTGCGCGGAGCGGGCGTCATGGCCACCTGGACAGGCGAAAGCGACTCGCCCGGCCCGGCCTGCGGCGGCCGCCTGCGTCTCGGTTCCCTGGCCTGGCTGCGGGAGTCGGGCGTCGGACTGGCGGCGGGAGAGGCCTTTGCCGCGCAATGGACGGCGCAAGGCGCCAGCCTGCTGGGCCTGGCGACCGATGACCGGCTGCTCGGCTTGTTCGCGTTGCGCGATCCCCTCAAACCGGGCGCCGCCGCCGTCATCGCCCGCCTCACCGCTCAGGGCAAGGCCACCTACCTCATTAGTGGCGATAACCGGGCGACCGCCGCCGCCATCGCCGCGGCGGCGGGCATCCGGCCCGACCGCGTCTTCGCCGAGGTCCGCCCGGACCGGAAAGCGGCGATCCTGGCCGAGTTGCAGCGCACCGGCCAACGGGTGGCCTTCGTGGGCGATGGCATCAATGACGCGCCCGCGCTCGAACAGGC
>JAJXTA010000578.1 GCA_021784265.1 bacterium
CCTTCCCCCTTCTTGAGGCGGAGCAGGTACTTGGTAGCGGCGACCAAGTCTTCCTTGGTGAGGATCCGCGAGTCGCTCTTGCCGATGCCCAGCTTCTGATTGATCTTGTACCGGCCCACCCGCCCCAAGTCGTAGCGCTTGGCGTCGAAAAACAGCCGCTTGATCAAGGCCCGGGCATTGGCGGCCGTCGGCGGATCGCCCGGCCGGAGGCGGCGGTAGATGTCTTTGAGGGCCTCCTCCTCGTTCTTGGTCGGGTCCTTCTTCAGGCACTTGATGACGATGCCGTCATCGACAGTGGTGTCCACCACGCGGATCTTGCTCACCCCGAGGTCGTCGATCTGCTTGACCACCGCCTTGGAGAGCGGCTCGAACGCCCGCGCCACCACAATCCCTTTGTCCGCATCCTCCGCGTCTTCCACCAGCACTTTATTCTGGATGTCCTCGAGGGCTTCGGCCTGTTTGATGGTCAACTCTTCCACCTCGTAGAAGAGCCGGAGGATCTCCTCGTCGGTACCGCGAACCTTGTCGCCGGAGTCCCGGCCCTTGGTGTCGCCATCCAGGAAACTCAAAGCGCGGAAGAAGGTCGTGGTCAGGAACTTGCGCCGGCGCTTCTTCCGGTCCAGATAGACATAGAGCAGATCGCTGGTGTCAAACTGCGCCTCGTACCATGAGCCCCGGTCCGGGATGATGCGGAAGGAGTGCAGCATCTTGCCGTTGGCGTGCTGCGCCGCTTCAAAGGCGATGCCCGGCGAGCGGTGCAACTGGCTCACAATCACCCGCTCCGCCCCGTTGATCACGAAGGTCCCCTGGGGCGTCATCAGCGGCAGTTCACCCATGAACACCTTCTCTTCTTTCGTCCCCCCCTCTTCCTTGAGTTGGAAGGTGACATGGAGCGGGGCGCCGTAGGTCAGCCCTTCCCGCAGGCAATCCAGCCAGCCCACCTTCGGTTCGCCGATTTCATAGCTGTGAAAGCCCAACACGGTCTTCCCATCGTAACTCTCGATGGGAAACACCTCGGTGAACACCGCTTGGAGGCCGACGTTCTTCCGTTTGCCCGGCGCCACGTCCGCCTGGAGAAATTCCCAATACGAATTCACCTGCACCTCTATCAAATTGGGGGGCGCGATGACTTCCTTGATTCGTCCGAAGTTGATGCGTTCAGGGGTTCGCGTTGGCATGGTTGGTCTCGCGGTGGGCCGCGCTAGCCGCGGCCGGATTTTGACATAAGACAACAGCAGACCGGTGCGCCTGGCTCACGCCAGGAACCGCCCGGCTTGCTGCGTCTATCTCGTTAACAGTATGGCTCTAATGTGGTTCGCTCGCTCACGACAACCGGCCGGGCGGGGGCGCGGGGGCACTCCCCGCCGCCCGCCACCCGTGCCACTACTTGAGTTCCACTTTCCCGCCGGCGTCTTCCAGTTTCTTCTTGGCGGCGTCGGCATCGGCCTTGTTGGCCCCTTCCAACACCGGCTTGGGAGCCCCCTCCACCAGGGCTTTGGCATCGGCCAGCCCCAAACCGGCCTTGACTTCGCGCACGGCTTTGATCACGGAAATCTTCTTGTCCGCGGGCACCGCCGCCAGGATGACATCGAAGGTCGTCTTGGCCTCGGCCGCCGGCGCGGCGGCAGCCCCCGCCCCAGGCGCCGCCGCAGCCACCGCCACCGGGGCGGCCGCGCTGACTCCCCAGGCCTCTTCCAGCTTCTTGACTAAGTCCGCAGTCTCAATGACCGTTAATTTGCTTAATTGTTCAACTAAGGATGCTAACTCTGCCATGTTCTTGCCTTTCGTCTCGTCGCCCGCCGCGGCCACGGCGGGTTTAAGCTCACGGCCTGTGCGCCGACGATTTACTTTGGTTCGTTGTGGTTCGACGCGCCGCCCGCGCCCTTGCCAGGCGCCCGGCGGCGTAACTCTCTCAGGCCGCTCCGCGGTCCACGCGGGCCTGCAGGACCTGCGCCAACTGGGAGGCCGGGGTGTTGAGGAGGCGGACCAAGCGCGCCCCCGGGGCCTGCAACAGGCCCAGCAGGTTGCCCCGGAGCACCTCCAAAGAAGGCAGCTCCGCCAGGGCCTGCAAATCGGCCGCCGCCAGCCGCCGGTTGTCCAAGCAACCGAACTGCGGCTTGGGCTTATCAAACTCAGCCTGGAAATTCTTGACCACTTTCGCCGCCGCGGAGATGTCCCGCTGACCGGTGATCACCGCCAACTGCCCAGCCAGCCCTTCGCCCAACTCGGGCACTCCCGCCTCCTGGGCCGCCCGCCGGAACACCGAGTTCTTCACCACGTGAATCTCGGCCCCGGCCTGCGCCAGCCGTTTGCGCAACTCGTTGAAATGCCCCACGCTCAGCCCCCGGTAATCCACCACCACAAAAAAGGGGGAGGCCCGCAGGCGGCTCAAGTATTCGTTGGTCAGGATCTTCTTTTCGGCACGCATGTTACGTTCCCAATCGGTTAGGTGGCATGAAACTCACGCAGGTCCAGCCGCACCGCTGGACTCATCGTGGTGGACATCACGCAGTTCTGCACAAAAACACCCTTGACGCTGTTGGGCCGGGCCCGCACCACCGCCTCGATCACCGCCCGGGCGTTCTCGGCCAACTGCGGGGCCGCAAAACTGATCTTGCCCACCGGCACCTGCACGTTGCCGGCCTTGTCCGTCTTGTACTCGACGCGCCCGGCCTTGAGTTCCTTGACGGACTTGGCCGTGTCATCGGTCACCGTCCCGGTCTTGGGATTGGGCATCAACCCGCGCGGGCCGAGCACCTTGCCCAACTTCCGCACCTCGGACATGGCCTCGGGAGTGGCCACCGCCACGTCAAATTCGGTCCACCCTTCCTGGCACTTCTTGATCAGGTCATCGAAACCGACGTACTCCGCCCCGGCCGCCTTGGCGGCGTCGGCCGCCGCCCCCGGCTTGGCGAAGACCAACACCCGCACCACTTTACCACTGCCATGGGGCAGGGGGACCGTGCCCCGGACCAACTGATCGGACTGTTTGGGGTCCACCCCCAGCCGAAAAGCGACCTCGACTGTTTCGTTGAATTTGGCACGCGGGAACTTGCCCAGCAGCTCCACGGCGGTGGTGAGCGGATAGAGTTTGGCCCGGTCCACTAGTTCCAGGGCCTTGCGATAGCGTTTACTAAGTCGAACTGCCATAAGAATTACGCGGTGCCAACGAGCCAACGGCTCTCCCGCCAAGAGATTAATCTACCACGTCCAGGCCCATGCTGCGAGCCGTGCCGGCGATGATCCGGAAGGCCGCCTCCGGCCGGGCCGCATTGAGGTCCCGTTGCTTGAGTTTGACGATCTCCATCACCTGCGCCCGGGTCACCTTGCCCACTTTTTCCTTGTTGGGCACCTTGGAGCCGGAGGCAATGCCAGCGGCCTTCTTCAGCAGGATCGCCGCCGGT
>JAJXTA010000579.1 GCA_021784265.1 bacterium
GCAGGAGGCGGTCAGCATCGGCCCGCTGGTGGAGGACGCCTTTCGGGAGACACAACAGCATTTCCAGGATCGGGTTCCGCGGCTGAACCTGGTGGGTGACGGGGTGCGGACGCAGTTCCGGGGCAATCGCCCGGCCCTGCGCGAGGCCGTGGCGGAGGTGTTGCTCAACGCCCTGCAGGCCCGCCCGGAGAACCCCGAAGTCCAGGTCCGCATCCAGGTCCATAGCGAGATCGGCGAGTCCAAATGGTTGGTGGTGGAGGTGTTGGACGGCGGGCCGGGGTTCAGCTTCGAGGAGGCCCGCAAAGCGACCGAGCCCTTCTACTCGACCAAGGTGGTGGGGTTGGGTCTGGGGCTGACGGTGGCGCGGCACATCGTCGAGGTGCATGGGGGCAGCCTGGAGATCGTCCCCAGCAGTCTGGGCGACCCGGGCCTGGTGCGGATTTCGCTGCCGTTGCGTGGGGTCTGACCCCGGGGCGCCCGTGACAGCGCCGCGGGGACGGAGCCTTGCGCTGGGGCGGAGGCCGGCCCCAAACTGCCTCCTCGATGAGCGCAACAAACCTCAGTGCCGCCCCGCCCGCCGTGGGCGCCGAACACCGGTTGGCGATCACCGATCTGGCCTTTGGCGGGGAGGGGGTGGGGCGGATCGGTGAGTTCGTGGTCTTTGTCCCGTTCGTGGTGCCGGGAGAAGAGGTCCTTGTCCAAATCACCGACGTCAAGCGCCGCTTTGCGCGGGCGCGGCTGTTGCAGGTCTGTCGGCCCTCACCGGACCGCGTCACCCCGCGCTGCCGCTACTTCGGAGAATGCGGCGGGTGCCAGTATCAGCACCTGGCTTACGAGCGGCAAGTGGCGGTGAAGCAGCGACAAGTGACGGAGTTGCTCGCCCGGGTCGGCGGGCTAAACACGGTGACCGTCGAGCCGATGCGGCCCTGCCCCCAGCCCTACGGTTACCGGAACCGGGTGATGCTCCGGACGCAATGGGACAAGACCTGCGGCCGCCTCCACCTGGGCTTCCTGCGCCAGGACAGCCGGCTGGTGGTGGATGTGGAGGAATGCGCCATCGCCGACCCGGGGCTGGCCCAGCCGCTGCGCGAGGCCCGCGCGCACCCGCCGCCGCGGGGCGGTCTGAAAGTCCTGCTCCGGGTGCTGCCGGAGGGATGGGAGGTGCCGTGGGACTCCTTCTTCCAGAACAACGCCGTGCTCTTGCCCGAACTGGTGCGGGTGGTGCGCGAGTGTCTCGGGGCGGGACCGGCACGGCACTTGGTGGACGTCTATTGCGGGGTCGGCTTTTTCGGCATCGAACTGGCGGATTTGGTGGACTCCTTTGTGGGAATCGAGGTGGACCCGCGCGCCATCCAGGCCGCGCGCGCCAACGCCGCGGCGCGAGGGCTCACGAACGGCGAGTTCCAGGCCGGGCGGGTGGAGGAGGCCCTGCCGGCGTTGCTGCGCCGCAGTCCGCCCGCGGCGACGGCCGTGATCCTGGACCCGCCCCGAACCGGGTGTCCGCCCGCGACCCTCGAGTTGTTGCGAGCGGAGGGTCCGGCGCAGCTCCTCTATGTGTCGTGTCATCCGGCGACGCTGGCCCGGGACTTGAACGTTCTGAGTCAGGGGCAGGTCTATAAGCCGTTACGGGTTGTGCCGCTGGACATGTTCCCGCAAACGCAGCACGTGGAGTGCGTGGCCGACCTGCGCCGGCCCGACTCGCCGCCTCCCGCCGCCGTCGCCGGCGCTGGGGAGCCCAGACCAGCCTTGCCAACGGCACGGGCTTAGGTTCAACTTTGGCAACCGCTATTTATGGATAATCAGGATCAGCCATCGCTGGGTTTCGTGCAACGCCGCTTGCCCTGGCTGGTGGCGGTCGGAGGTCTGCTCCTGTACGGCTTCACGCTGAACCATTGGGTCCGCTTGGCGAGCCTGCCGGCGGTGCTCAAGTTGACCGGGTGGGACTGGACCCCGAGCTACGCCGCGCCACTGCTTTGGTTGGGGACGTACCCGCTGCGGGCCTTGCCCGAGCCGTGGCAACCGGGGATGATGAACTTGCTGAGCGCCTTGCTCGCGGCCTTGACCCTCGGCCTCTTGGCCCGGTCGGTGAGCCTGTTGCCTTACGATCGGACCCGGGAGGAGCGGTTCCGCGAACATAGTCCCTGGGCGCTCTTCAGTGGGCGGCTGGCTTGGCTGCCGCCGCTATTCGCCGCGCTGGCGTGCGGGCTGCAGCGTTCGTTCTGGGATCACGCTACCGCGATGACCGGGGAGATGCTGGATCTGTTCCTCTTCGCCTATGTGATTCGGTCACTGCTGGAGTATCGGATCACTCCGCGGGAGAGCTGGTTATGGCGGTTGGCGGTGGTGTATGGCCTGGCGGTCACGAACAACTACGCCATGCTCGCCTTTGCCCCCTGCCTGGTCGTGGCTTTGGTCTGGATCATGGGGCTGAGTTTCTTCCGCTGGACGTTCTGGTTGCGGATGCTCGGGTTTGGCGCGCTGGGGCTGTTGGGGTACCTGATCCTGCCGGTGGGCGAGACGCTGCGGGGCGAGGCCGCCCAGTCCTGGTGGCCGTACCTGCGAACGACCTGGGGGCTGCAACGGCTGGCCCTGGCGGTCTTCCCGCCCTATGTCATCCTGTTGCTCTCCTTCACCTCGCTGCTGCCGATCTTCATCCGCTCGATCCGCTGGCCCTCGGCGCAGGGCGACACGAACGTGGCGGGGGCCAAGATGGCCCGGCTGGTGACCTGGGTGGTGCAGGCAGTGTTGTTGGCGGCCTGTTTGTCCGTCATGTTCGATCCCAAGTGGAGCCCGCGGGCGCTGGGTTTCGGGCTCGCTTTGCTGCCGTTCTACTATTTGGCGGCGTTGAGCCTGGGCTACTGCAGTGGCTACTTCTTGGTGATGTGCCGGGAGGTGGAACGGCGCGGGCGACCTCGATCCACCGCGGCGGGCCGGTTCTGGCGAGGGGTGGGGACCGGGCTGATCGGGCTGCTGGCGGTGGGCACGGCGGTGGCGTTGGGGCAGCGGAATCTGCCCGTGCTCCGGGCAGAGAACGGGCCGGAGCTGTCGTACCTGGCGGACCAATTGCTGGCCTGCCTGCCGGCGAGCCCGGCCTACTTGGTGGGGGACGATGTGAGCACGCTGCAACTGACGGAGGCGGCCCTGCACCGTACGGCGCCCCGCCCGCCCTACCTGTTGCTTAACTCGCATGCGCTGGAGAAGCCGGCCTACCAAACCGAACTTGCCAAGCACTACCCCGGGCGATGGGCCAACACCCTCGGGGGCGGCGTGGAGGCCCAACCGCTGGATTCGGGGGTGCTGGCCGCCCAGATCACTGGCTTGGCCCTTTCCAACGAGGTCTATTATCTCAACCCCAGCATGGGCTACTTCTTCGAGACCCTCGACGCCCAACCGCGGGGCTTG
>JAJXTA010000580.1 GCA_021784265.1 bacterium
GTTACTTGTTAAGCAACGGGCAGGTCTCGCCGCTGTCGGAGGCCGGCACCGGCAGCACCTGGGGACCGGACAACAATTACGATGGACTGCCGGACGATTGGCAGGCCCGCTACTGGGGGCCGGACCCGACGAAGTGGCCGGCGCCCGGCGCGGATAGCGACGGTGACGGGGCGTCGAACCTGGCTGAGTTCCTGGCGGGCACCGACCCGACCGACCCGAGCAGCGTGCTGCGGACGCGCGTGGGGGCGACCAGAGAAGGGCTCCTGGTCAGTTGGAATTCTGTGCCCGGTTATATCTACCAACTACAGTCGTCCCCGAATCTGCGGCAGTGGACGACGACCGGCAGCCCACGGTTCGCCGCCGGGGTGACCACCTCGTTGCTGGTGCCCACGGCGGAGGTAACGACCTATTACCGGGTAATCCGGGTTCGATGATTATGAGGCGCTTTTTCAATCTTGTCTGCTTCGTGGCGCTGGGGCTGAGCTTGGCGCGGCCGGCCCGAGCGTTCTCCTTGCTGGGGCCGTTCGAGAGCTGGCAGACCGTGGACATTGGCTACCAGCTCACGGCGGGCGTCGATATTGGCGGCCCGATGAACCTCGGGGACGAATACCGCTGGAATATCCCGCTGATTACTTACGGATTTGACCAGTCCTTCTTGAACTACTTCGGGGCGCGGGGTGTGGCGGAGGTGCAGAAGGCCTTCGCGATCTTGAACGGCCTCCCGCGCTTCTCCCAGATGAGCCAAGACCTGCACGAGTACGCCTTCGACACCCGGCGTTTCAACTACCAGGCGAATGCGTTGTTCATTGCCGACGTCAAATCCTATACGCTCACCTTGATGCTCGAGCAACTGGGGCTGAGCCCGGCGGAGCGGTTTGTCTGGACGCTGCGGGCGCGGCACGTGATCAACAACATCCCCGAGTACAGCGTGATCATGCGCAACTTCGATCCGGTGACGCTCCAGCCGTCCGCTTACGTCAACGGCATCCTGTACACCTACCAGATCATGCATACCTACGCGAATCCGGACGTGTGGGAGGCCGTCGAAGTGCCGGTGGATCCGACGTTGCCTAACGTGACTTCGGTCTCGGGATTGCAGATCAACGGCGGTACCGTGGATGCCTTGGGCTATTTGGTGGACCTGGAGCCCGGGATGTTCTTCACCGGCCTGACGCGCGACGACGTGGGCGGACTGCGCTACATTTATACGGCGGCGAATCTCAACGTCGAAACGCTGGGAACCAACGTCACCCTGGCAACCGGGTTCGGCGGTGGGACCTTGACTTCGGGCGGCGGCGGGAGTTCGCCGTGGGGGATGCCGCCGGGGCTGAACCAGACCAATCTCGCCACCAGCACCACCAATACCCTGGCGACGACGACCACGACGAACGCCGGCCCGGTTTCCGCCGCGCTGCGGGCCGGGATCGACAAGCTGAACTTTGTGCAGGTGAGTTTTGATTCGACGCTGGGCGGCTGGACCCCCTTGACCAACACCTACACTGACACGTTCATCACGAACAATTCGTCAGTCAGTCAGACAGTCCAACGAGTGTTGCTGCGACCGGACATTACGTTCGCGGCGGCGGATTTGGGCGTGGGGACGGGCACGCCGGTCCCCATTTTCTACTCACGGACAGCGAGTTTCCAAAACAACTCCGCCGTCAACGGGATTGGGGCCGATGCCGCCGGTCCGGGGCAGCTTAATCCGGGGACGACCGTCATCTTCAGCAAGGTGGGCCCGAACCTGATCAACATTCCCGAGGGCTCACAGCTAACCGGCAATATCATGGTCTTCTGGGGATCGTACGACGGCACGACGACCGCGCCAGTGGTCTATCCCTCGGGCACCAGTTTGCAGGAATTGGAACGACTGGTTGTCTCCGGCAACCTGAATGCGGGGCCGAATCCGTGGGGGCCGCCGCCTTAAAACTGCCGGTGGCTGGCGCGGGAACCAGAGCCGCGGAATTGTGATTTGCTTATGAAGAAACTGTTTTGCCTGGCAGTGGCGCTGGGGCTGTGGGCAGCGGGCGTGCGGGCTGGTCCCACCACCATTCCCCTGTACATCAACTACGGCACCCTGACCAACTCGCCGCAGATCGACGCTTATGCCTTTGCGAACTACGGCGGCTTTCAGGTGGCCACCGTGCTTCCGTTTGATTTCCAAAACACCTTGAATTTCACCAACACCGGGGTGATGCTGGGAGATCCGGGTTTTCGGTTTGATCATGTGGATGATAACGGGAACCGGAGCATGGCGGGTACCTTCGTGAACACGGGGGGCGCTACCGTCACGGGCAGTTCCACCTTTAGCTTGGGGCCGACGCGCGGGCGGGGCGTGCCTATCGGCGGCCAGTTCTTGGGGTTCCTCACCTTTCCCGGGGAAGTCCGGATCAACGCGACGAACGTGGTGAGTCAAGGGAATATCAACTCCGATTACACGGGATTAATCGAGATTCTCGGGCAGAATGTGGACCTCCGGCGAAGCGCCCTCGAGATCGCCCCGATCATCACCGGCAGCGGGTTCGAAGACTTGACCAAACCATGGTACTACGCCCCCGACGAAGGGGTTGATGATCTGTACTGGGCGCTGGGGCCGGAGGTCCGGAGCAGCCGCCGCTTGGTCACCGAGTTCAACGGCACGCTCACCGGGACGGTGTCGCCCTATTTGGTCACCAACACGATGACCTGGAACGGTGGCAACAACCCGGGTGGGTTTGGGATGTCGTTGCAGTTGCAGAACCCGGCCTCGTTTGTCTGGACGAACCAGGTGGACCCGACCAATCTTATCGTGCAGGTTATCCTGGTGAGCGCGGCGGACACCAACCTGGGAGTCAACGTCCATTTCTTCCCGAGCAGCCAGCCCACCAACTATTTCATGACGGCGGCGCTCCAGCTCGGCTCATATCTGACCAACGCGGCGGGGGGGGGGCGCGACTTTCTGGCTCTCTACTTGATCGATCGCATCGCGTCGGAAACCAACGCCACCCTCCTCACGAATGCCTTCACCGGCGATACCCCGTACCGTTCACCGACCTTTGAATTCACGCGGAACCTGCCGACCGAGTACGCTTTCGGGAGCCCGCCCGATTCGCCCTCGCGGACGAACATCGCGCGGCTGGTCTATAATCCGGGCGGGGGCTCCATCACCAACGCCTCCACGAATATCGTGGCGGTGCCGCCCGGGCAGGGCAGCACTAACCCGACCACCTACACCATCACCATCACCACGAACATTATCATGGACTTAGGGTATGTGACGGACGTAGTCACCAATCTCTATGCCGCCTATGGCGCCACGGTCACCAACATTCCCACGGCAGTGCCGCAAGTGCCGGGCGCCTCGTTTACCAACGCCCCCGGGCGCATGGACATCTACGCGACGAACCTGAACATAGCCAACA
>JAJXTA010000581.1 GCA_021784265.1 bacterium
GGACCCGACCGCCACCGATGCCGACCTGCGGGACCTGGAGGGTGCCTACCGCAAGCACGGCGGGCGGTTTGACGTGCTCACCGACCCCACCGGGCGGGTCGTTGGGTGCGTCGGCCTCTGTCCCGTTTCCGCCTCGGTTTGCGAACTGCGCAAGATGTATCTCGCCCCCTCCGTCCGCGGCCAGGGTTGGGGGAGCCGGCTGCTCCGGCACGCGTTGGGCCGCGCCCGGGAGCTGGGGTTCCGCCGGATCGTGTTGGAGACCGCCTCGGCGCTGCGGGAGGCGATTGCCCTCTACGAACGCTACGGCTTCCGCCGCTACACGCCGACGCACCTGGCCTGCCGTTGTGATGTGGCCTATGCCTTGGAGCTGGCGCCCGCCGCGGCGCCGCTCCCTTCTCCCTCAGGAAGAAGGCGAGGATGCGGGGGGCGGGCACCGGGGGCTACCCGAGCAGCGCGCGGGCGCGCCGCTGGGTGAGGAGGGGGCCCAGCCCCGCCTTGAACCCGCGGCAGACCGTGCTCGTCACGGGGCGGGCGGCGGCGCGCACCGCCAACGCCAGACTCCAAAAATGATCGGCGTGCCCAGCCTCGTCGCGCGTGGCCGCGATACTGACCCGCCCGCTGGGCGTGGCGATCTTTTCCGGCTTGCGCAAGTCCTCGCGCAAGCGGGCGTCCACGGGGATTTCGATAAGGCGGTCCTCGAAGAGAGTGAGCAGGGCGGTGGCCATGAGCTCGGTGACGCGAGCGGTGGTCCGGCCACCTCCGAGGCGGGGCTCGCTCACCGGGGCGCTCGAGGCGAAGTTGACCCCGCGAATCCGTTGGCCGCCCCATTGGGCCTGGAGATACTCGACCAACCCCAGGCCCAGCCCGCTCAGGTCGCCTTCGTAGGCGGCGAACCGGGCCAGACCGCAAAGGCGGTCCAACTGAGCCTGTTGCGCCGGCAGGCGGACGCCCTCCATCCGCAACATCCCCACCACCCGATGCAACGGGCCGATCCGCGCGAGCACCGTCACCACCGACAGGTCGTGATACCGCCCGATGTCGTGGCCCACGTAGAAGGGCTGGGTGGCGTCGGCGAGGCGCGTCAACGTTTCGGACGACCAGACTTGCTCGTCCACGGAGGCGGGGACGGTGGGGTCGCCGTTGGCGCCGGTCGCCGGCAGGGCGGCGGAGGGTGGCAGCCGCTCCGCCGCGCCGATCAGTTCTTGGGTCAATAAGGCCCGGTTCTCGTCCCGGAAACTCAGCTCGTAATTCTGGTCGTAGGCGGCTTTGTCCAGGGCCTGCCCGCGGGCGGCCGCTGGGGTAATAGGGTGGCGGGTGACCGGGTCATAGACCGGCACGCCTTGCCGCCATGCCTCGGCGCGGCTGACGCGCGAGACGACGAACGGTCCGCTCGTCACCATCCGGTAGAAGAGGTTGAACTTGCCGTTGCCGGTCGAGGCAATCCGGCACAAGTACTCCGCGTTGGCCGCCAGAATCGGCTCCGCCGCCTCCCAGATGGCTTGGCTGTCCTCGTGAAAGGCGAACTCATCCAGGATCAGGTCGCCCGAGAATCCGCGGGCGGTGCGCGGGTTGGCGGCCAGGACCTTGATCCGGCCCTCGCGCGCGGCAGCCCCGACCCCCAGGCTCACCCGCACCTCCATCCGCATGTTGGCGTAGTGAATGTCGGCGGACAAATCCTCGAGGGCGAAGCGCGAGACCGCCTCGGCGCCGCCGGCCTCACCCCGGCCTTCCGGCCCCGCCGCCAGCCCCAACAACCGGCAGACCGCGGCGCACTTGCCGACGAATTCCGCCCCGTTCTCCCGCGAGTTGGACAACACGGTCACCAGCCAACTCCGGTGCCGCTGCAACTGGGTCAGCAGCCGGTCCACCGCCCACGCCGCCAGCGTGAACGATTTGCCAATCTGCCGCGCCCAATGGAGCACGACGATGCCCGTCGTCCGGTCCCGGAAGATGGGTTCCTGGTACGGGCGCAGGCGGATCAACGGCGCCGTCATGGGACCGGCGGCGCGGGGGCTGGCGGTGGGGGCGCCGCCGCCGCCGTCCCGAACAGGACGCGGCGGGCGGCTTCCAGGCGGGCACGTGGATCGAGCGTTGGATTGGCGGCGATGGCCTGGAGCTCGGGTAGTTTGGCCAAGCATAGCTGGGTGGTGTCGCGCTCGAACCGGCGCTGTTCCAACCCCAGCTTGGCGCGCTCCACCTGGCTCAGCCGCCGGGCCCGCCGGGCCCGGCTCCGGGTGGCGACGAGCAACGCGAAGGCCTCGACATCCGCCCGCACCACCGCCCGCAGCTCGAAGAACCGCTGGCCGAGCCGTTCGATCTCCCCCGCGGAGGCCGCCCGGAGCGTGCGGAGGAAGTCCATGGCGGCTTCACATTCGCGGCCCCAGGCGGTGAACCGGTCGCGCATCCGCCGCCAGAGGTAGAACTCGACCAAGGCACCCGCGGTGGTGCTGAGGCCCTCGGCGCCCAACTGGTCGCACACCGAATCCAGGCCCTGTTGATGCATCCGCTCGACCAGTTGCGCCTGCCGCGCCTCGGGCAAGGCGCGCAGACCGGCGAAGGCCTCGCCCGTCGCGCCCGCCCCGGCTGCCGCCGCCGGAGTCATAGGATGGGCGGCGGCCCGCGGAAGGCTTCGCCGGCCAGGCAGTCCCGTCCGCTGGCGGTGATGCGCCACACGCGGTTTTCGGGGCTCAGCACCTTGCTTAAGGGCGTCACCAGCCCCTTGTCGTGGAGGTAGCGCAGTTCGATCTCGGTTTCCGCCGCGCCGGGAGTGAAACCGAATTCGCACACCAGGCTCGCCAGGGCCGCCGCGCCCAGGCCGAAGCGGGTCTGATTGGCGTCCAGCACCCGCAACAGGGCCAAGCGGAACAACTCCCGTTGCAGGGTGGTCATAGGCTCCTTTCCATCAGCCGATCCAACTTGGCGTCGATGTGGGCCAGCCGCTGGCGTTGCTCCTCGAACTTGGCGTCCACGGCCCGGATTTGGCCCTCGAGCGGGTTGACCCGCTGGTGCAGATCGTGGGCGCGGGCCTCCGAGGCTTCGCCCAGGCCGGTGAGATCGGCTCGGATCTCGCGCCGCCATTGATCCATCCACACCTCCAAGCGGATCAAGCGCGCCTGTTCCTCCTGCATCTGGCGCTGGTACTCGACCTTCGTCACGTAGGTCTCGGCCGGGGGCGGGCGTTCCTTGGCGCGATCGGTCAGTTTGAGGATTTGGTTCAGGCCGCCGGCGATAAAGAACGCGCTGGCCAGCCAGCCGGCCACTTGCACCGCGTCCGGAGTCAGTTGCGCCAGCCACAGACAAGGTTCGATCATCATAAGCGACGGCGGCGGACGAGGGCCTTGTGCGAGGCGTCCATCGTGCGCGCCAGGTGGTCAAGGAGGGGTTGGGCGG
>JAJXTA010000582.1 GCA_021784265.1 bacterium
CGGTGGTCGGCGCACAATCAGCTTTTACCCAAATAGGACCCACGCCGCGCTGACGATCATGAGTGCCCCGAGTGAATACCCCACGAACTTGGACATCCTGCTGGATGTGCCCGTGAAGCTGACGGTCGAACTGGGCGCGTGCCTGATGCCGATGAAAGACGTGCTCCAGCTCGCCGCCGGCTCGGTCGTGCAGTTGGACAAAGTAGCCGACGCGCCGGTGGACCTCTTCGCCAACCAGAAGCTCGTCGCCCAGGGGGAGGTCGTGGTGGTCGATGACCAGTTCGGGATCAAGATCACCAAGATCGTCGGGTCCCAGCCATGAAGCGCGGACTCGGAATCGCGAGCGGCTGGGTGCTGGCCGCGCGGGCGGCGGCGGCCGAGGGGACGGCCCGGCCCGTGGCCGCCACCGGCCTGCCCGACCTCGGCTCCTCGCTGCTGCGGTTGGTGGGGGCGCTGGCGTTGGTGTTGACCCTCTTCTTGGCCGGGGCTTGGCTGTTTCGCAACTGGCAGCGGCTCGTGCGCCGGGGCGGTCCGCCGCTCAAGCTCAACGTGCTGGAGGTGCGGCCCTTGGGCCAGCGGCACGCCCTCTACGTGGTGGGCTACGAACGCCAACGCCTCTTGCTGGCGGCTTCGCCCGCCGGCGTGAGCTTGCTGAGCCACCTCCCCGAAGCCGCCGAGCCGGAAACGGTCCCCGTTCCGGCCCCCGCCGGTGGCTTCGCTGCCGTCTTGCGCACGGTTCGCAACCACCGCGCATGAGCCCGGCTCCCCATGACGAGGGCGCGCCCGTGGCGCCGCGGCGCGCCCGCCCGCGACGGCGCTGGGGTGCGGCGTTGCTGGTGGCGGCGGTCCTCGTCCTGGGCTGCGGCGCGGGCGGGCACGCCTTCGCCCAGGCCGAGCCGACCGGGCTGACGCCGTTCCACGTCAGCCTGGGGATCGACAGCGCCAGCCAGCCGCAGAATGCCGACACCGCCATTCAGCTTCTCTTCGCGATCACCCTCCTCTCGCTGGCGCCCTCGATCATCCTCTTGATGACCTGCTTCACCCGCATCGTCATCGTCTTGTCTTTCGTCCGCTCGGCGCTCTCCCTGCAGGGCACGCCGGCCAATCAGATCATCGTCGGCCTGTCGCTCTTCATCACCTTCTTCATCATGCAGCCGGTGTGGAACGACATCCAACGGGACGCCATCCAGCCGTACTCGGCCAAGCAGATCAGCGGCAGTGCCGCCCTGGGGCACGCGAGTCGGCACCTTCGCGCCTTCATGCTCAAGCAGGCCCGGCCCAAGGACATCGAACTCTTCGTCGCCCTGGCCAAAATGGGGCCCACGGCGCCGGCGGACCTGCCGCTGCGGGTGGTGGTGCCCGGCTTCATCATCAGCGAGTTGCGCACCGCCTTTCAGATGGGCTTCCTGCTCTTCGTCCCCTTCATCCTGATCGACTTGGTCGTGGCCACCGTGCTGATGAGCATGGGGATGATGATGATGCCGCCGGTGGCCGTCTCCTTGCCGCTGAAGATCCTCCTGTTCGTGCTGGTGGACGGGTGGGACCTGGTGGTTCGTTCGGTGATCCAAAGCTTTGTCTCCTAATTTATGAATCCCGAGTTTGCCGTCGAGTTGTTGAAAAACATGATGTTTCAGGCGGTGACGGTCGCCGCCCCCATTCTGCTCACGGGGATGGTGATCGGTTTGGGCATCAGCCTCTTCCAGGCGGTGACCTCGATTCATGAACAAACCCTCACCTTCGTCCCCAAGGCCCTGGGGGTGGTCGGGCTCTTGATCGTGATCTTGCCCTGGCTGGTCCGGACCCTGAGCGAGTACGCCGTGGCGGTGATCGAGAAGATGCCGCAAATGGTCCACTGATGCCGCGGCGGGGCCAAGGGTGGCGCGGGCTGCGGACCCCACCTTCTGACGCGATGATTGGATTTGATTACGGCAACTGGTTGATGGTCTTTTTGCGCGCGAGCGCGCTGTTGACCGTCTTTCCCCTGCTGAGCGCGCGCAACTTCCCCGTGCAGTTGCGCTTGGCGTTGGGAATGCTCTTGGCCGCCCTGGTGAGCCCGACGCTCCCCCCGGCGCACCTGGGCGCGTTGTCGCTGACGGGGTTGGTGGGGCGGATGGCCGGGGAGGTGCTGGCAGGGTTGGCGTTGGGGTTTGCCAGCCGGATTGTGTTCTACGCCCTGGACATGGCTGGGGCGCTCATCGCCAACGAAATGGGGTTGAATTTGCCGGCCGGGGTCAACCCCTTCGCCGACGCGCAGAATGTGGCCCCCGGCCTGATCCTGTATTACTTGGCGGCCATGATCTTCTTGAGCCTCGACTTGCATCATTGGCTGCTGTTGGGCTTTCAGCGCTCCTACACTGTCCTGCCGGTCGGCGGCGCGGGGATGAGCGAGGCCCTCGTGGTCGATCTCATCCGCCGGACCAACGAGACCTTCGGCCTCGCCATCCGGCTGGCGGCCCCGTTCATCGGCGTCTCGTTCATCGTGACCACGGTGTTCTCGGTGCTGGGCCGGGCCGTGTCCCAGATGAATGTCTTCTCCGAGATGTTCGCGATCCGGACGCTGGCGGGACTGACGGTGTTCGGGCTGAGCTGCCAGTTGCTGGCCCAACACATCATGAACTACCTCCGGCGGTTGCCCGAGGACGTGCTGAGCGTGGCGCAATTGTTGGGGGCCCGCTAATGGACCCGCACCGCCGCCAGACCGTCCACCGTTGCCGCCGCCCGTGGACCTGGAGCAGGGCCCTCGCCCATGAGTGAAGCCGGCGACAAGACCGAGCAACCGACACCGCGCCGGTTGGAGGAGGCCTACAAACACGGGCAATTCGCCCACAGCGGCGAAGTGCAGACGGTGTTTGTGCTGCTGGCGGCGGTGAGCGCGCTGGTCTTCACCAGCCGGGACCTGTGGCGGCAGATGGCCGCCACCATGGCCGGGATGCTGAGCCATCTGCACACCATCCCGTTGAACCGTGATGTGCTCCAAGGTTACCTGATCACGAGCGCCTTGGTCGCGGCCCGGTGCGTCGGTCCGATCGTCGTGGCGACGGCCCTGGCCGCCCTCCTGGCGGGCGCGGTCCAGAACCGCTTCCACACCTCACCGGAGGCGTTGGAACCGAACTGGGAGCGGGTGAACCCGGTGGAGGGTTTTAAGCGGGTGTTCACCTTTCGCTCCGCGATCCCCGGGTTGCTGGGCGTCGTCCGGCTGGCGGTGATCGTGGGCCTCTCCTATTCGGCGATCCGGAAGGTGATCGAAGACCCCATTTTCTACACCACCGTCGATGTGGCTCGGGTGAGCCAGTTTTTGGCGCGCGCGACGGCAAGCATCCTGCTGCGCATCAGCGGGGCGATGGTCGTGCTGGCCGCCGCGGACTACGGCTACCAGTACTGAGATCGG
>JAJXTA010000583.1 GCA_021784265.1 bacterium
ATCGTGATCAGCCCGCGCTACTTCAATCACGGCGATTACATCACCTTCGAGGGTCCCCAACTCAAGACCGACAAAAGACCCAACGGCTGGGCCGAATGGTGCACCACCTGGACCTATGGATGGGATTATCAAGCCGGTCCGTTCTTCTCGGACGGCTTCATCCTGGGCAACCTCGCCCAGGCCCGCTCTCTGGGCATCAACATGTTGCTGGGGATCGGCCCCGATGCGCAGGGTGAACTCAGCCCGGTGGCTTATCAGAACATGGCCATCCTGGCCACCTGGATGAAGGCCAACCGACCCGCCGTGATTGGCGCCAACCCGCTGCCCCAGGGCGAATCCGCCAATGTGCCCGCCACGGCCTCCGGGTCCGTGCGCTACCTTTTCGCTATCCCGCCATACAAGAGAAAGGATTACGCCCACGACAGCGACCGGCTGCCCCTGACCGACGCCACCCTGATTTTACACGGACTCCCCGCCCCGCCCAGATCGGTCCTGCTGCTGGGTGACGGCAAGCCGGTGGCGCATGCGTTCAAGGATGGTGTGCTCACCATCCATTTGCCCCGCGCACGTCGAACCCCATTGCCGGATGTGGTCGCGGTTCAGTTGAATCCATCTAACCCCCCACCCCCAGGCCGCCCATGAGCAGCCCGCCTTTCCCCCCGGTTCGCCAGCCGCCATCATCTACAGCAAGCACCGGCTTATTTAGAGCAATAGCGCCGGCATTTACAGCAAGGAGCGGCTCATTTAGGGCAATAGCGCCGGCATTTACAGCAAGGAGCGGCTCATTTAGGGCAATGGCGCCGGCATTTAGAGCAAGGAGCGGCTTATTTAGGGCAATGGCGCCGGCATTTACATCCCTGAGCGGCTTATTTAGAGCCATGCCGCCCTTAAGGATGGCCTTCCCGAGCCCATCGAACCCCCGGATAGCCCCCGGATAGCCCCCGGAAAGCCCCTGGGGCCCCTGTCCGGGCCGGTGCGGGGCGATCCGGGGGTTATCGGAGGGGAGTGCATTGAACCGCCGGGGCCGGGGCTGGAGAGGGATGGAGCCATCCAGCCATCGAGCCATCCAGCCATCGAGGGAAAGCGTAAGAGCATCTCACCGGACCTGCCCGCCATCCTTGGCATCCCAACCCGTGTCGTGGCGGGCTCCGGCCCTGATGTCGGCCCCCGGCCGGCCCGACTTGACCGCCGCCCGCGGCGCCCCACAATGTCTTCTTCAACTTTGCCCCCGGAAGGGCTCGGCAGTGCTTCGGTGCAGCCGGGCCTTTTTTGTTGGTTGGGGGTGAACCACGAAGACACGAAGGGCACGAAGGGCGGCAAGAGAGAGAACGGGTCTGCCCGCCGGGGTTGATCGCGCGAAAGAATGACCAACCGGTCGCCGGGCAGTCTTGACAACTCATTGACTCGGCATCCTCCCTTCGGGATAATTGGTACCAACACATGGACGGTTGCCGCGCCTGGGGGCGTAGGTGCCCCTGGGAGGCGAACCCGCCTCATGGGTGGACAATCCGGGCCGCAGCACGGACGCGTTCCGTTCCCTTCCTTCGTGACCGGGTAGCGCCCCGCTCAGCCCTTCGATGCGGTTATTAGCGCGGAGAGACACCGCGTGGACTGTGGGAATTGTTCCCGCAGGCGCGATGCCCCCGTTGTTGGATAGGGCCTCCGGGATTCCCCTTGCCTAGCCCCGACACGCCAGGGGCACGGGGGGGATGCCGTGCCAAGAGCGGGCCGCACTCTGTGCGCCCCCGCAGGAAGGATCGTCCACATGGGCAAGAACCAGCACGTCGTGCCAACATCGAACGGTTGGGGCGTTCGCGGGGCGGGTAACTCCCGTTTGACTCGCGAATGTAAGACCCAGGCGGCCGCCATCAAAGCGGCTGTGCCGATTGCGAAGAATCAGAAGTCGGAAGTGGTCATCCACAACCAGCATGGGCAGATTCGGGACAGTGACAGCTACGGCAATGACCCGTGCCCGCCAAAGGATCAAAAGCACTAAGTTCACTGGAGAGACCATATGGCTTACGAAATAGATTTTATTCCGGTCGGCGATCCAGACGCCGACGGTAAGTGCCGTCGGAGCGGTGATGCCATCGCCGTCCGATGGGGCAACCTATCCGGCGACCCCAAGGACCAATGGGTGATGATTGTGGACGGGGGCTTCAAGTCAAGCGGAGAAGCCTTGGTTGAGCACGTGAGGACCTGGTACAAGACCAGCCGCGTCGACTTTGTCGTCAACTCCCATCCGCATGATGACCATATCCAAGGACTCTTCCCGGTCTTCGAGAATCTCTCGGTTGGAACGCTCCTGATCCATAAACCATGGGAGCACGCGAAAGCCGTTGTCGATCTGCTGGGCGACAATCGAACTACGTACAGGGGGTCGAGACAACGCCTGAAGGAATCGTTTCAGGCCGCTCATGACCTATGCGAACTGGCGGCAAAGAATGAAGTCAAGATTATGGAGCCATTCGAGGGTGCCTCTACAGCAGACGGCGTGCTGCGAGTCCTTGGGCCGTCGGTTGAGCTCTACCAGCAGCTAATTGCTGCGGACCTTTCCGGGAAGGAGGTGTCGGACACCGTACAGGCCGAGAGCACGATCACCGCAACCATCCGCGCCCTGGCGGCGAAAGTCGCCGAGACTTGGGATCGGGACAAGCTGGGCGAACCGGCCACCGACGCCGTGGAGCCGCTGAATCACACGAGCACCATCCTCCACCTGAATTTTGGCGAGACCACGGCCTTGTTAACGGGAGATGCCGGCGTGGTTGCGCTAGAACGTGCCGCCATGTATGCGGAATCGCAAGGTATCGACCTCACCAAATGCACTCGCGTACAGCTTCCACACCACGGTAGTAAGCGGAACGTCGGCCCCAAGATTCTGAACCGAATCCTAGGGCCCATCCTTCCAAAGGGAACGCCGGCGACCAGGAGAGGGATGCTGTCGGCTGCAATCCACGGGGAACCCAAGCACCCCTCCGCGCGGGTAACGAATGGATTTCTCCGTCGTGGATTCGACACCAACGTAGCTCGAGCGAGCACAATTTGCTGGTCCTCCCATGATGCGCCGGACCGCCCCCGGTGGACGACTGTTCCCACGTTTGATTTCCGCTACGAATATGAGGAGGGCGACGTTTGACCGCCGATTGGCGGCGAAGTCGCATCCCGCATGCTTGACGCCTATTCATTGAAAGCCCGGCTTTGGCCGGCCCTGCTTGCGGGACTACCCGCTGCCGCGGCGGTGGCGGTGGCATTTCCTGGTGTGGACTGGCGCCAGGCCGGAGTCATCGGCGGCGGAACAACCGTGGGACTCACGTTCCTGCTTGCCCAATTGGCGGGCAGTGCTGGCAAACGCAAAGAGGCTTCCCTCTACGCCAAAGGGGGC
>JAJXTA010000584.1 GCA_021784265.1 bacterium
GAATCTGACCCTGGCCCTGCAGGCGCGGTATCCGGAGGCGTCGCTCGTGGTGGTGGACGACTTTAGGTCGGGTGATTTCCACAACCTCCGGGGCTACCGCGGCGACTGCGTCGCCGCGGACCTCTCTCGCCTGGATTGGCGGGCGCAGTTTCGCCGGCGAGGGTTTGACGCCATCTTCCACGAGGCCTCGATCACGGACACGACCGTTCATGCTCAGGCCCTGCAGGTGCACGACAACGTGGAGGGATTTCGCCGCCTCTTGGACTTCGCCGCGCGGGACCAAACGCCGGTGGTCTATGCCTCGTCCGCCGCCACGTACGGGATCGGGGCCGGGGTGATGCGGGAGGACCAACCGCCGGCACCGGCGAACGTGTACGCGTTCACCAAGGTCCAGCTCGACAATCTGGCCCGAGACTATGCCCGCCGCTACCCAACCTGGCGGATCGTGGGGGTGCGCTATTTTAATGTCTATGGGCCGCGCGAGGCCCACAAACGGGCGGCCGCCAGCATGATCTACCAGCTCTACGGCCAGATGAAAGCCGGCCGCCGGCCGCGGGTCTTCCGGGCCGGCGAGCAGAAGCGGGACTTTGTGTACGTGGAGGACGTGGTGGCGCTGACGCAGGCGGCGGTGGCGGCGCCGCGCAGCACCGTGTACAACTGCGGCTCCGGCGTCGCCTTCTCCTTTAACGAGGTGATCGCCGCGCTCAACCAAGGATTAGGCACGCGACTGGAGCCGGAGTATTTCGAGAACCCATACGACTTCTACCAACCGCACACAGAAGCGGATATGACCCAGGCGCGGGTCGAGTTGGGCTTCACGCCCCGGTTTACGCCGGCGACGGGCATTGCTCACTACTTGGCGCGGCTGGCGGGACAGCAACCTTGATGATTTCTTATGTCTGATTCCACATCTTCGCCGGTCGCCGCACCTTCGCCGCAACCTCAGTCCCGCGGGTCACGCCGCTGGGTCAAATGGGCGGGCATCGTGCTGGGCTTGGCCGTAGTCTTGTTGGTGGGCCTCTACTTCGTGGCCACGAGTGGCGTGTTCATCAGGGCGGTGGTCCTGCCGCGCGTGGGCACCATGCTCAACGCCCAGCTCACCGCGGGCGAGGTCACCCTCCATCCGTTCTCGGAATTGCGCGTGGCCCAGCTCCGGCTCCAGACGACGGGCTCCGAGCCGTTGCTGCAGGCCGACGAGGTTGACGTCGAATACAACCTGTCAGCGATCCTCCACGGCACGATGCAGGTGCCGGTGATCAAAGTGGTTGCCCCCAAGCTGCGCTTGGTCCAACAGGCCGACGGTCACAGCAACCTGGACCCGCTGCTCGAGCGCTTCGCCAAACCCGCCGGGGCCCAGCCTCCGCCCCCAGCCCAGCCCGGCAAGCCGCTACAAGTGAACCTGGGGAAGTTGACCTTGTCCCAGGGCGACGTGCGCTTCGTCAAGCTGGCCAAGGACGGCTCGCAGCAGACCAGCGCGATTAGTGACCTGGAGCTCGCAATTCACGGCGTGCGTAACGGCCAGACCGGCAAGCTGACCCTAGGCGCGCAGGTAGTCCAGACGATGGCGCCACCGGCGGGCGCGACCAACCAGGCCGACGCGGTGGGGGCCAAGCTGGCGGGCACCTTCGAGATTGGATTGGACGCCAAGCTGTTTCCCACTGGGGTTAAAGGCGAACTGCGGGCGGACGTGGCGCAAGCCCAGGGCCGGTTCGCCCCGATCGCGGCGTTGAGCGCCATCCTCGCCTGTGACGCCAGCCCGACGGAAGTTCGCGCGGTGAGCCTCCGGTTTGAGCGGGCCGGGCAAGGCCTGGGCCAAGTGCGTCTGAGCGGTTCCTTCGACGCCAGCAAGCCGGAGGGGCACCTGAAGCTGGAGGTGGCGGGTGTGGACCAGAACGTTCTCAACCTGGTCGGCGCGGGCCACGGCCTGGGCTTCGCGGGGACGACCCTGGATGCCCAGGCGCAGGTCGATGTCACGGGTCAGGGCAAACAGGTGGCCGCCCAGGGCAGCGTGAAGGTCGCGCACTTAAGCTTGCAGCAGCAGGGGCTCACCACCCCGACGGTCGATTTGGACTTGGCCTACCAGGTGGCCGTGGACGTGACGGCGCAGAAGGCTAACCTCCAGCAACTGCGCTTAACGGGGCAGCAGGCCGGCGCGCCCTTTCTCACGGTCGCCTTGGATCGGCCCATGAGTGTTTCCTGGGGCGGCCAGGCGCCCAGCGGGAGTGAGGCGACGTTGAGCTTCAACCTGGACAGCCTTGACCTCGGCCAATGGACCCAGTTCCTGGGCACCAATGCTCCTGCCGGCCAGCTCAGCGTCCAGGGGCGGCTGGATTCGCAGGGCGACGGCCGGCAGCTCGGCGTAACGCTGGCGGTCGGGGTCCAGAACCTGGCGGTCACTGCGGGCAGCACCCGGGTCCAACAGGCGCAGGCGAAACTGGAGCTCAAAGGCCAGGTCAACGACTTTACCGCCGTTACGCTGGATCAGATCGCCCTCAACCTCGCTGAGCCCGTCGGGGCCCTGGTGAGCGCCCACGGTTCGGCCACGTACAACCTCAAGACGCGGGCGGCGGCGGCGCAGCTCGCTTTCGAGACGGACTTGGCGAAGGCCCTCACCCAGTTCCCCGTGGCCGGACTCAACGTGAGCGGAGGCCAGCTCAGCGGCGCGGTGACGCTGGGGCAGACCAACCTCGCCCAGCAACTCCAGGGCACCGTGACCTTGGCGGGGTTCACTGGCCAATACGGCGTCTATCAGTTGCAGAATGAGAACCTGGCGCTGACGGTTGAGGCCGCCTTCCAAGATCGGAAGCTCACCCTCAAGTCTCTCACCCTGGCGGTGAAGCAAGGCGACGCCCCGGGGGGCAGCGTCAGCCTGACCGGTGCGTACGACCTCAGCCAGCCGGTCGGTGATTTCACGGTCGGGATCAGCAACCTGAACCAAGTCGCGCTGGCGCCGTTTGTGGGGCCGGCGCTGGCGCCTCGGACCCTGACCTCCCTCGCCTTGGGGGTGCGGGGAACGCTGCATTACGAGCCCAAGGGCGAGAACGCGGTGCGACTGGACGTGGACCTGGACCGCTTGCTCTTGGGCGACCCGCAACACAAGCTGCCGAGCACGCCGCTGACGGCGCGGTTCCAGGTGGACGCCGCGCAGCGGGCCAGCGCCGTGACCGTTCGCAAACTGCTGCTTGCCCTTCGGCCCGCCACCCCGGGCAAGAACGAACTCCAACTGAGCGGGAAGGTCGATAGCGCCGCCAAAACCGCCGACCTCTCCTTCACGGTGACGGACCTGGACGAACAGGGGCTCGGGCCGCTGGCGGCGCCGGTGCTGGCGCCCAACACGTTGAAGTCCGTGTCGTTGAATGCCCAGGGTGCCCTCCAGTAC
>JAJXTA010000585.1 GCA_021784265.1 bacterium
GGGTTGCGGGGCCCGCAGGCCGACCAGCCAATAACCGCCGTCGCGCGCGGGGCCCAGCACCACGTCGTGGGCGGCCAGCGCCGCCCACGCCGCCTCGATGTCGCCACGCTCGACCCCGGGACAATCGGAGCCCACAACGACCACCCGCTGCGCACCGCCCGCGAACGCTTCCGCGAAACCGCGCCGCAGCCGCGCTCCCAGGTCCCCTTCCCCTTGCGGCCGCCGCCGCCACGGACTCAGTACCCACGGGCGGATTTCGGCCTCGGCCTCGTCCGGCGCGAAGCGGACCTCGACCTGCGGCAGCTCACTGAACGCAAGCACCGTGCGACGCAGGAGGCGGAGGTAGATCTCGGCGGCCTGGGTGTCCCCCACCGCGGCCGCCAGCCGGGTCTTCACCTGTCCCGGTCGCGGGGCTTTAACAAACACGATGAGATGGTCTGGTGCCATGGGTGGGCCGCCGGCGGGTCCGGTCTAGGCCGGAGCTGGTGGGCCGGGCCCCCGCGCCGCCCCACTATGCCGCGCCCGCCGCGACGGGCAAGCGCGCGGACGAAAGATTCAAGTGACATCCCGGCCGCGTTTACTCAAACTCCTTCACGGCACGCATGACGACACCACTGTTTTCGGCCGCAGCCCGGAGGAAGGTCATTAAGCACCCCACCACGCGCGCGCGACGCGCCCGGAGGCTCCTGGGGGGTCTCCGCCTGGTGGTCCTCCTGGGTTTGCTGGCCCCCAGCCGGGGACTGGCGGCGCGGGAACCGCAGTTCACCGGGCGCTTCTTCCGGGGCAAAGGCGATGTCGAGTATCTCCGCCTGCTCGACACCGCCCGGCGCATGTTCCTGCCCGATCCGGCCTATCAGAATCTCGCGATGCTCTACACCACGAACTGGAACGGGTTGATTGAAGGCCCGACCTGGGACGCGTGGTGGATCCAGAACAGCTACGGCACCACCTACGCGGCACTCCCCTTCCTGGGCGAGCCGTTCACCACGTTTCTGCAGAACGCCCAAGACCTCTGGTTCGATCAGATGGGCGATGGCCGTCGCCGAGGCGCCCCGCCGCCGTTCGATTGGGTTGGCCCCGACGGCGTCTTGTGTGATGCGGCGCGCCCCGGCTGGATCGTGTATAAGCAGGGCGATGGGCGGACCGCCATCCACGATTGGGGCATGGAGTTCACCGCCGCTGGCACCCTGCTGCAGGCCGAGCTCCTCCTCATCAGCCGCGATCCCCTGGCCCTGGCCCATTACCTCCCCAAACTCGAGCGTTGCGCCAACTTCATCGAAACCCGCCGGGACCCGACCAACAACCTCTTCCTGGCCGGGCCGGCCGGCAACCTGCTGGCCCCCAGTTATGCCGGCTGGCACAAGCCCGACGGCACTTACGGCCAGGCCTATCTCACCGGCCTCTCGGTGACCTACATCGCGGCGCTGGACCGCTTGATCGAGCTGGAGAAACTTGCCGGCCGCGCCGACCAAGTGGCCACCTACGGCCGTCGTCGCGCTGCCGCTCGTGCGGGCTTGGCCACGCTCCGAACGCCGGAAGGTTACTTCATCCGTTCACTCGATCCCGACGGGGTCAAACACGGCGTCTTCGGGGCGGCGCAGCACGGCTACTTCGAGACCTCGCCCAACCATGACGCCATCGCCTTTCGGATCGTGTCCGACGCCTCCGCCGAACATATCTACCAGACGATCGCCGCGATCCCTCAGTTGCGGCCCTACGACTTCATCCTCCCCAACTACCCGTCCTACGACGACATGTATGAGAAGCCGGAAGGGCTCTGGGCTTACGGAACCTGGGTCAATGGCGGGCACTGGTCCACGTGCGAGGGCCGGATGATCCTGGCCTATTACCGGCTGGGCAAGTTCGAGGACGCCCGTCGATCCATGCGCCGTTTGCTCACCTTCGCCGACCGCTTCCGACTGGACAATCCCTTGACCCACCGCGGCAGCGAGGTCTATCAACCCAACCAGCCCATCAATTTGTGCTACGACAGCTTTGCCCCCGCCGCCGCGATGGTCCGCGGCCTCTTCGAGTACCTCTATCACGCCGATGGCCTGACCCTCATCCCCCATATCCCACCGGGGATCACCGAGCTGGAGCAGCGGTTTCCCATTCGCTTTGGGCCGAAGCAGCTCTGGCTCTCACTGGCCGGGCGCGGCCCGATCACGGAGGTGCGCCTCAACCACCAGCGCTGGAAACAATACGACGCCCAATCCGTCTTCCTCCCTTATGACGAGGTTCCTGCCGTCGCGCGGGTGCAAATCCTGCGGGGCGGGGTGCAACCGTTTGCTACCTTAACCCCAAGCGCCACGCTGCTGCCCACCGACCATCGTCTGCCGCGCGAATTGCCCCCCGACCTCACGGCGTTCCGACCGCGGGTGATGTGGTTGGAACAATTCCTGCGCCGCCTCGAAGCCGCGGGCCAAGGGGCGAGCTACGAGGCGGCCCATGCGCGGCTGGCCCTGGCGAGCCTCGAGGCCCTGGTCCAGCGCCGCGGGCTTTTGGCCGAAGGCAAACTCAAAGCTCTACCTCCGCCCTCGAGCGCCGCCGCCGATCAGGCCTATGTCGCCGCCGCGACCAAACTGTGCGCCGGTCTGGAAGCCCTCCTCCGCTCCTATGCCGACGCGCCCCAGCCCGAACGCCGCAAGCTGTTCGAACTCGCCACCGCGGCGGGTCTCCCGCCGCCGTGAGCCGCAACGCTGACCGCGTCGGGCCGGCGGTTCGCCCGCTGCGCCCGGCGCCCCGCTCACCCTCGCGACCGCCACTCTTCGGTGGCGCGCGGCCCGTGGCTCGGCTACAAACACGGGCGTGAAACGGTCGAGACCAACGCGGCATCCCCGCACCGGAGGGCGACGGCGGCCGCCCTGCGGTCCGCCGTTCGCCCTCAACGTCCAAGGTTCCTTATGGGTGATTTAAGCGAGTTTTCCCTTCCGATCCGCTTGTTCCTCCAGGCCTACCCCTGGCGGCGGATCGACCCCGTCCCCTGGACCCCGTTGCGCCAGCCGCTCGCCCAATGCCGTCTGGCCTTGCTCTCCAGCGCCGGCCTGGTGGCCCCCGGACAAACCCCGTTCGACGAGACGGTGCGCGGCGGCGACCCGAGTTTTCGCGAAATCCCGGTGGACACAGCGCTCTCAACCCTGAGCGATACCCACCGCAGCGAGTCGTTCGACCACACGGGCATCCACCAGGACCCCAACCTAGCCTTCCCGCTGGACCGGTTGCGTGAGCTGACCGCGCGCGGCCGCCTGGGCGCCCTCAACCACCGCCATCTGTCGTTCATGGGCTCGATCACCGCCCCGGGGCGGCTGGTGCGTGACACCGCCCCGCCGGCGGTCCGGACCCTCGTCGCCGACCAAGTCGATGTCGCGCTGCTGGTCC
>JAJXTA010000586.1 GCA_021784265.1 bacterium
GGAAATGGTCTGGGACAGCCGGTTGAGGCGCAGCGTGCTGTTTGGGGGCCAGGTTTTCACCAACAATCAGTTGCGCCTGAGCCTTGAAACCTGGGAGTGGGATGGCACCCATTGGCAGCCCATCAATACCCCGAATGCCCCAGGCTGGACGCAACCGGATCCATTTGCCGCCTGTTATGACAGCGCCCGCGGGGAAACGCTGGTTTATGGGGGCCTGACGAGCACAGGCAGGGTCTATCAGTTGTGGGGGTTTAACGGCACCAACTGGTCTCAGAAGACCCCCACCGGGCCCACCCCAGTGGCTCCCAATCCGCTCATGACATTCGACTCGGTCCGTGATGTCGCCGTATTGCTCGGCGGAGGCTCGCAGGCCTATCCTTCCCCGTACGCGCAGGCGGCGGTGTGGGAGTGGGACGGCTCGGCATGGCAGGAAAAGCCGCAGTCGGGCCAGGTGTTCGCGGGCGCCTCAGCAATTGATGGCCTGACCTTCGACACCTTCCGCGGCGAGTCGGTCCTCTACGGGAGCGTGTTCGGGATAGTGGACGGGGTTAGCTCTTCTTCGTCCCTGTTCCCCTATCCCCAAGGCTACCGCTTCGTCTGGCGTTGGAATGGCGCGCAGTGGCAGGCCGACCCACCTTCCCCCACGCCCGGCGTCGCTCTCCATCTCCATCATTCCCTTTGCTTCGACTCCGCTCGCAACGCCATTACTTTGTTCGGCGGTCAGGGCAATGGCAGCCTCGTCGCGACCAACTACACCTATGAAATCCTCTACCAGGACGAACCCGCCATACTGAGACAGCCGGCCATCCAGGTCGCATCCCCTGGGCAACAGGTGCAACTCTCGGTGCTCGGCGCCGGTGCTCCGCCCATCGGCTATCAATGGCAGAAAGAGGGCTTGAACCTGGCGGAAAATGCACGCATCACGGGGTCGGCCACTGACAGGCTGACCATCAACCCAGCCACCGCAGCCGATTCGGGCCGGTACCAGGTCGCTTTAAGCAACTGGTGCGGGGTAACCCTCAGCCAGCCGATTCAACTCCTCGTGACGCCCGGTGACGGTCGCCTGGCCATCACTCCCGTGGGCACCAACCTCGTCGTTACCTGGACCAATTCTGCCGCCATGCTGCAACTCGCCCCCACGCTCGCCGGCCCCTGGAAAACTATGGGCGGGGCGACTAACCCCTACACTGTGATGCCCAGCGCGCCTGTGCAGTTCCTACGCTTATTGTTCCCTTGATCGAATGGCGGGCGCACCTAGGGGAGCCGCCCGTGGCTGGCTTGGCTGCGAGGACGGCCAGTGCCAAAAGACCCGCGCGCCCAGGAGAGCCATTGACCCCGTTTCCGCTTCTGGTGTGTATGATTCTCGCAAAAGCGTTACCTATGTCCTGACCGTAGCCAAGAGCGTTCAGTCCAGTTGGCGGACGTGGTTGCGGGCTGCGTGGAAACTCTTGAAGACGATGACGGTGGCGTCGAACCATGATGAGGGGCGGAGCAGGCGGCTGGTGTGTCCGTTTCGCCCGTCCGCGCCGCGTGCTCGTGCCCGCGGATGGCGCTGCCTATACGGCAGACTTCAGTTCCTTGACGGCGCCTACGCTGGCCGACGTTGGCATTGGTGACAAGCGCTTTGGTTTTAGCATGAGCGGTGCGCTCAACCAGACCGTCGTGGTAGAAGCCTGCACGAACCTGGCTGCGCCTCTCTGGGTGCCGCTGCAGACCAACACCCTGGGAGGCAGCTCCGCCGTTTTTAACGCCTCGACTACCGCGCCCCCCTCTGCCTGCTACTATCGGTTGCGAAGTCAGTGAAAGGGGGTTTAACCGTTCCTTTGTCACCGATTCTCACCCTCTGGCTGGGCGTGGCGACGGAGGCAGAGCTTGGCGCCGCCTCGGAGAGGGTCGCCAGCAAGCAGGCCGGGACACCACGGAGCCACAGGTATAGTGGTTGCCTCATGGCTCAGGCCGTTCAAGTCCAACTCCAAATGCCGGGAGACCTGGCGCGCTTTTGGCTCCCCAAAGCCGTGCAGAAGCGCCTTCAGGCACTCCTGGACAAGCGAGATCGTGGAACGCCTTTGACCGCTGAACGCCGCCAAGCCGAGGGCTTGGTGGATCTGGGCGAGGTCCTCGCCTTGCTCCGCCTTCGAGCCCAGCGCTTCGGCCGCCCACACGTCTGAGCACATGCCAACGCCGGCGTCGTGTGGAAGTCGTGACGGTCCACGTCGCTCGCCCCCCTGCTCGTTTTAACGCGCTGCCGAGCCCGGCGAAAGCTACCAAAACCAAGAGCCATTGGGTACCCCCCCTTCCGGCACCACGACACCCACCCTCGGGTAACCGTTACTCTTGGCGCGCGGCGCCCCCACCGCCCTCGTGGGGCAGGACCGCCGCCTGGAGCCCGTTCCCAGCCGCGCCAAACGCCCCCGCGAATTCACCCAATTGGGCCGGCAACAGCCGCACCGCCCGCCCCCCGGGCCGCCACTCGAAACGGTCCAGAAACCGCCCCAGCGGACCAGAGAGCGTTGCCCCGGACCGGGCAATGCCTCCGCCGAGGATCACCGCCTCCGGGTCCAGGATGTTCACGAAGGAGGCGACCGCGCAGGCTAACGCGCGCACCGCCTCCAGCCAGAGCGCGGTCGCCGCCCGGTCGCCGGCCTCGGCGGCGGCGATGAGGGCGTGGGTGGTCGCGAAGCGGCCGGCGCTGCGCTCCTGGATGGTGCAATTGCCGATCGCCACCTCCAGGCTGCCCGGCATGCCGCAGATATCCGGCGGCCCGTGGAGGTCCACGCAGGCATGGCCCAAATGTCCGGCCCGGCCCAGATGCCCGCGCAACAACCGCCCATCGACCATCGCCGCCCCGCCCACGCCCGTGCCCAGGGTGAGCATGATCACATTGTTCAAATCCCGCGCGGCCCCCAACCAGCGTTCGCCCAGCAAGGCGGCGTGGGCGTCGTTGAGGACCGGCACGGGGTGGGCCCTCGCCAGATAACCAGTCCAATCCAGATTCGTGAGGCCCTCCAGCCGACCCGGCATGTGGGCGATCGATCGCCCGTCCGCCGCCGCCAAGCCGGGCGCCGCCAAGCCCAGCGCGACCGGCACCCCGCCCGCCCGGGCGCTTAGCCGCTCCACCAACTTCCGAATCCCCGCCGCCCATTCCATCGGACGGGCGGCATCGAAGTCCAACCGCTCCCGCTGCACGGTCTCGCCGGAAGAGCGGACCAGCACGGCCTTGACACTCGACCCGCCCAAATCGATGCCCAGGGCGTAGCTCATGGCGCCGTTACCACCCCCTCGCTGACGCTCCAGCCCCCATCGACCGCCAGCACCTGGCCGGTCACAAAGCGGGAAGCGTCCGACATGAAATAGACCGCCGCCGCATCGAGG
>JAJXTA010000587.1 GCA_021784265.1 bacterium
CGTATCGTTCCTGCCTCGGTAAACTTCGCGGCATTGCTCAGCAGGTTGAACAACACCTGCCGCACCTTGGTCTGGTCAGTGCGGATCACCCCAAGGTCTGCCGGGCACACGACCTGGAGCTTGTTGCCCTTCTTCGACACGAGTGGTTGGGCGGTGGCGGTCACTTCCTCTATCAAGCCGGTGACCTCGAACTCCTCGATGAAGAGGGTCATCTTGCCTGCCTCGATCTTGGAGAGATCCAAGATGTCGTTGATCAACCCGAGCTGGTGTTTGGCAGCGGAGTGAATCTTCTGCAGGTCCGGCACGATCGACTCCACTCCGATCTCCGCGGCCTCCTCCTGGATCAATTCCGAGTAGCCGATAATGGCGTTGAGGGGGGTGCGCAACTCGTGGCTCATGCTGGCGAGGAATTGCGACTTCGCCTTGTTGGCCTCGTCCGCCGTGGCACGGGCCTCCTCCAACTGCCGGTTCTTCGCCTCGATTTCAGCATTCGCGCGTTCGGCCGCCTCCCGCGCGGCATGTTCCTCCTCGAACAACCGCTCCCGCAATTGCTGGGCCTCGCGTTTGCGTCGCAGGATGAGCGCACGTGAAACGAACGCCCATCCCACCAACCCCAGCACCCCACCCCCCGAGGGCACCACGATCAAAGCGTTCGCATACCACGGCGCCACGACGTGCAAAAAGACCCGCGCGGGTTGAGAGTAGTTCAAATCCCGGTCGATGAACTGAACGAACAGGGTGTGATCGCCCGGTGCACCGGCTCGCCAATCAAACTGAGCCTGGCGCGACGATTCGGTCCAGGCGGGATCCCGCTTGCCGGGTGGCTTCGCCACGCGCCCGGAGATCAGCGCGCGGCGGTATAGGCGCTTCAGCGGCGGCCGTTTGAAATCGATAGCATTATAACGGATCGTCGCCAGGCTGCCGGAGATCACGGCGACCTCCCCGACGTCCCGATACGTCCGGTCCGCTCTTACTTCCAGTTCCGGCGGACGGAGTTCCTCCTTTCTTGGCCGGTGACAGACCAGACCGGCTTCGGTCCCGAACCACAAGGCACCCTCACGATCCTGGCTGATCGTCGACACTGGGGCTTCCGGCAAGCCATCCGTCCCATCCAGAGACGACCAGGTTGTGCCATCGTAGTGTGTCACACCCCAGGCCGTGCCGACCCACATCCCGCCTTCCCGGTCGTGGAGAATCGTGCCGGCAGTCCACACCGGCACCGGTCGATCTTCCGTCCACTCCACCGGCGTGAAGCGGGCGCCGTCGTAGCGGGCAAGGCCCAAATCGGTCCCCGCATAGAAATACCCGTCCGGCCCTTCGCCAAGGCACCAGATCTTGTCGGAGGGCAGGCCGTGCCCGGTGGACTCCACCGTGAAGAGGGTGATGTTGGTCCCTTGTATTCGGGTCACACCCTTGCTGAAGGGGGCAGCGTGCCACAGAGCCCCTTTGGCGTCCTCACAGAGGCTCCAGCCCGCGGTGGTGATGTGCTCGACCGCCTCCACCTTGGCTTTCCCGTGGCCCAGGTCGGTCAGGCTAAACCGGCGCAGGGCGCTCCCTGCTCCCCCGATCCACATCGTGCCCTTTTGGTCCAGGTGCAGGGTATAGGCACGATCATTCGTGCTGCCCACCCCTTCCAACCCAGGAGGCACCCGGAACGGCTTTTCGCCGCGCGCCGCCGCCTTCGGATCAAAATAATAGACTCCACGAAAGTTGTTGGACCCGCCTCCCACCCACACTCCACCCTCGGCGTCAGGCAACAGGGCGAAAGCCCCCACGCCATCCAAACCCTGCGCCGGTCCGAAGCTCTCGAATCGGTTGGCTCCGGGCCGGGTGCCGGCCGGGCGCATGCGGGCCGTGAAGGCCTTCGTTGAGTCGAAGATGAAGCCCGCCAGCCACAGCGACCCATCCTGCGCGAAGGCGCTTCTCCAGACTGCTATTCTCGGCAGCCCATCCGCGAGGGTGTAGGGGACGAAACTCTGTTCATCGTAACGGCACAGGCCCCTGGCGGTCGCACACCAGACCGCCCCATCAGGCCCCACGGTGATTCTGTAGGGGAAGTCCCAATCCAGGTCCGCCCCTCCGGTGTCGAGACAGGTCATGGTGTGACGAGCCAGATCAATGCGTCTGAGCTTCCGGGAGAAGCTGCCCAGCCAAAGGATGCCATCCGGTTGGGCGTAAATGGCACTGACGAAATCCTGGAGGCCGGTCTGTTGCGGCAAAAGCTCCTCGAACTGTTGGCCGTCGTAGCGCGTAATGCGCCCTTTCTCCTCGGGGGTGGCACCACCATTCTGAAACCAGAGCCGCCCGTCGGGCCCCACGTGGAGTGCGTCCAGCGTCGTCCCGGCGGGGGTCTCGGCCACCCGAGCCGCCCGGGTGCCGTGGACACGCCAGAGGCCTTCGCCCCGGGTTATCGTCCAGACGTCTCCGGTGTGATCCACAGCCAATGCCTTCGTCGGGGCTTCATCCGGATTGAACGCGAGCCCGGGCACACCGGGCACGGCCTCAAACCGGCTCCCGTCATAGCGGGTCAGACCTTCGCCCGTGCGTAGCCAGAGGACCCCGTCGGGAGTCGTTTCGAGGTCGAAAACCCGTCCCGCCGTCAAACCGTTCGTGCCGCTGGGGAAGCTCCGGAACCTCCCGGTGGCCGCCTCGAGGCGTGAAGCGCCGGAATCCGTGCCGCACCACAACTCACCGCCCTGGGTGAAGAGGATGCGGTGTACATGGTAGTCCAGCAGACCGTCGGCTTTGGCCAGGCCGGCCCACTCCCGGCCATCAAACCGGGCCACACCGCAGTCGGTGGCCACCCACAGTCTTCCGTCCGGCGCAAACTGCAGGTCGGCCACATTGTTGCTCGGCAGGCCATTCGCCACGGTAAAGCTGCGCCAGCGGCCCTTGTGAACCGGAGCGGCCTGCAAGGCAATCTCGCGTGTCTCGCCAGCCTTTAGCTCCACCGTATCCCCCGTGGGATAGTCGATCGTGGCGTCAGCCAAGTGCAGCCGCACCTTGCATTTCCTGGGCGGGAGGTTGACAAACTCGCACATCCCCTTCGCATCGGTGACGGCAGTGGCCTCCACGCCCGGAGTCGCCAACCGGCCTGGTTCGGGGGCTGGGGCGTCCGCGCGCACTGCCTGCACCACGATGTTACGCAGGGGCGCCCTGTCGAAGGCCGAGACTCTTGCGTTCAGCACGCCGGCTTTGGCCAGGACCACGTTGATCTCCGTGCGTTGACCCGGCAGGCACGGGACATCCAACTTCCAGCCGCCCAGTTCTCCGCTGCTTGCTTCGAGGTCAATGATGTCATTGTTCGCAGGCAACGCCGTCGTGTAGGTTCCCTCCCCATCGGTGGTGACCGTGTCCGCCACTTCGTCCT
>JAJXTA010000009.1 GCA_021784265.1 bacterium
CGGCCCGGCAATCCCAGTCGTCGCCAGGGCGTAGTCAGCCGTAAACCGGCTCCGCGCCCCGTCGGCCATTTGGCGCGCAACCGGCTCGCTAACGGCCCCGTGTTGGGCCAGGGTTTCGGGGTTGACACCGACCAACCGTTCCTTGAGGTCGTTGCTGTAGGTGATCGCGCCGCCTCGGAACACGACCGAGGCCCCCGGCACATCCGTGAGCCGGTTGGCCAAGCGTCCGCCGGTGCACGACTCGGCGACCGCCACGGTCCGCCCCCGCCGCGTCAGCAGCCGCACCACCGTGGCTTCGAGGGAATCGTCCTCGCTGCCAAACACGTGCGGCGCGAGCAACGGCTCGACCTTGCTCCGCGCTTCCCCCACGAGCCCTTCGGCCGCCGGCCCGCGCGCCGCCAACCGCACATCCACCTCGCCGGGGCGGGCGCAATACCCCACCTCCAATCCGGCGTCGCTGAGGGATTGCAGGGGGGCGGCGATGCGTTCCTGGACCACGGATTCGCCGATGCCGGTGGTGCGCAGCGTGAGGCAGACAAACGGGCTCGCGAGTGGAAACCGCTGGCGGATCAGGGGCAGAGCTTGGCCGGCGAACATGGGGCGCAACTCGCGCGGCGGCCCGGGCAGCATGATCAGCCAGCGCCGCCCGGCGTGGGCGACCCCGGTCGTGGCCTCCCCGGGGCCGACCTCCAGGGCCAGGCCCGGGGCGGTTCCGTGGTCGTTCGTCAGGACCAGCGCACCGGCGGGCACCAGGGCCTGGACCCAGGTGCTGGGGGGCAGCTCCCGCTTCCGCGCCGCAAACCAGGCCCCGAGCCGCGCCCGGGTTTCCGCATGCTCGCGCAGCGGCCGCCCCAGCAGCGTGGCGATGGCGTCGCGGGTCAGGTCGTCCGAGGTTGGTCCCAGGCCGCCGGTGGTGATCACCAGGTCCGCTCGGGCGAGCCCCTCCCGCACGGCCTGGGTAATCGCGGCCGCCGTGTCGCCCACGGCGACCTGGCGGCCGACCACGTAGCCGGCGTCGGCCAACTGGCGGCACAGCCATTGTTGATGCGTGTTCAGGACTCGGCCCAGCATCAGCTCGCTGCCCGTGTTGATGAGTTCGAGGTTCAAGGCGTGGTCAGCTTCCGGCTTCGGCCCCCGGCTTTCAAGCGCGCGTTGACTTGGCCCTCCCGGGAATTATAATGCCGTTGTGGCAACTGACGGCCCATTGTGTCCCAAACGGAAGTTCCTGGACTTTCTCGGGGGGCGGGGTCTGCGGCTGACGGCCCAGCGCCGGGTGATCGTCGATGTGGTCTTTAGCACCGACCAGCATTTCACCGCCGAGCAGCTCCTGGATTGGTCGCGGCGGCGGGATCGCTCCGTCTCCCGCGCGACCGTGTACCGCACCCTGCCGCTCTTGACCGCCAGCGGGCTGGTGCGGGAGATGGATTTCGGCAAAGACTGCAAGGTGTACGATCCCAACTACGCCAGCCATCCCAACCATAGCCACATCATCTGCCAGGACTGCGAGAAGATCGTCGAGTTCGAGAGCGAGAAGATCGCCCGGCTCGAGAACGAGATCAGCCTCCAGCTCGGCTTTTCGGTGGCGGGTCAACGGCTCCAGATCATGGGCAGTTGCGAGGCGCTCAAGAAGGAAGGGACCTGCAAGAACCGCGGAGGCCTCGAGCGGTGAACCGGCGCCTGGGATCGGCGCCGCCCGCGGCCGGCGCTGCGCCCGCCCCCGCCGCGCCGAGCCGCTTGCAGCCGCTCATCGAGGACTTTCTCCAGTACCTACGCCACGAACGCGGCCAGTCCGTGCGTACCGAGGCGGCGTATGCGGGACTGCTGCGGCGGTTCCGCCTTTGGGCCGAGGGCCAGGGCTTGCGGGACTGGCCTGCCGTTGAATTGCGGCATCTGATGGCCTTTCTGGTCCACGAACGCCAGCGCCCACTGGAAGGACCGGCGGCCCGAACCCAGCGTCCCTTGGCCGCCGAGAGTCTCTACCTCCAAATCGCCGCCCTCCGGGCCTTCTACCGCTTTGGCGAAGGCGAGAAGCTGCTCCCCGCCAACGTGGCCGAGCACCTGAGCCTGCCCCGCCGCTGGCGGCGGCTGCCCCACGCCTTGACCGACGTGGAACTCGAACAACTCCTGACGCCCCCCGCGACCGCGGACCCGGGCACCCTGTGCGATCAGGCGGTCTTGGAGCTGGCCTATGCCTCCGGCCTGCGCCTTTCCGAGCTCTGCCACCTGCGGCTCGAACAGCTCCATTTGGACGCCGGTTTTGTGACGGTGATTGGCAAAGGGAATAAGGAGCGGGTCGTGCCTATGGGCCGCGCCGCCGTGAGCGCCCTGCGCCGGTATCTCGAAACCGCTCGCCCCGCGCTGGTCACGCCCCGTTCGCCCGGCGCGGTCTTCCTCACCCGCCGGGGCACGCCCTTTGCCCGGGTCACACTCTGGTGGCGCATCAAACGCCGGGCGCGCCTGGCGGGGATCAGCCGGCGGGTCACGCCCCACACCTTGCGGCACTCCTTCGCCACCCACTTGCTCGAGCACGGCGCGGACCTGCGGGTGATCCAGGAACTGCTGGGGCACGCCAACATCGGCACCACCGAAGTTTATACCCACGTGGCCGGGGGGCGCCTGCGCCAAGTCCACCGCCAGTTCCACCCGCGCGGCTGACGGCGAGCCGTAGCCGAACTTGAAGACCTTGGCCAATACCTCTCGCGCCACCCCTGCGCGGTCGAGAAGATGACCCGGGCATCACCCGGCGCGCTCGTCCTCGACCGCTCCCGCCTCAACGCCAAGATCAACCGCAACCTCATGGTCTTTGAGCCGGCCGCGGCCGCCGCCAGACCCGGGCGGGCCGACGAACGCGGCTGAAGTCCCAGTCCAGGGTGGGCCCGGCGCAAGCCTGGTTCAGATTCTTGAAAGATCCGGGCGGTTTGGGCTGTGTTTAGAGTAGAGGGCCAGTGCGCGCCTGTGGGCGGCTGCGGAGGCTCCGGACTATGATCAAACACCGATGGCTTGGCTTGACCGCCCTCTGGGCTTGGGGCGCGTTGAGCGCCGGGCTTCAGGAGGGGCGCGCCGCCGCCGCTTATGGGCTCTTTCAAGGCCAGGAATGCATGCAGGTCGGCGATTGTTTTTTGACCAGCAACCCGAGCCGGCCCGCCTATTGCGAGTTCTGGGCCTGGGGCTTTGCCGACGATGAATTGAAGGAGGCGCGGCTCAACACGCCTGTGGGCGGAGAATTTGCGCTGCAACTCATGGCTGGCGGCGCCATGTCGGGACAAGATTACTTCATGGCCGGCCAGCGCGCGGCTGAGTTCCCACCCGGCGCCTACGCGCTTCATTTCACCCGGGCGGACGATTCCACTTTTACGGTTAACCTGACGCAGTCCGCGCCCGCATCGCCCGCCACCCCCAAGTTCTTGAACCTGCGAGCGACTCCGCTCACCGCGGGAACGGACCTTACTTTGAACTGGCAGCCGGGCGCGGATGCCACCGCGGAGGATTTCACCATGCTCACGGTCATGGCCGCGGGCACCAATGGCTGGCAATATCAAACCCCCTGGCCGGGCCAGCCGGGCGCGCTCTCCGGACGCGCCACCACGGCGACGGTTCCGGGCCATTTGCTGAAACCCAAAGACTACTTGATGGTCCGGTTGATTTGTTATCGCGCGGCCTATCACCAAACGACCAGTGATGGTGTGGCGCTGGCCGGTTCCGCCACGGCGGTCATGACCACCATGCAGGTGCCGGACCAGCCGCAGGATAGCGATGTGGCCCAATACCGTGTGCTCACGGAGCGGGTTTTTGCCCAGGACGGACCATCCCTGCCCGCGGCCGCCTCGCCGGGGGGCTTCGAGTTCGAAGCCGCAGCGTGGGCGCAAGCGGACCAACGCTTAACCAACGTCACCCTGCAACTGCCCGAGGGCGCCAAGCTCTTCCTTCCGGAGAATGCCGACCAAATCCTCTGGCAAACCAATCTCGTGTTTGAGCGGGAAGATCAATTGTTGGCGGGGACGCCGGCTGGCGCTTATCAGTGGACGTTCGAGGGGGTTGCCCAAGGCCGCCAAAGCGCCACCTCCAGCCTGGCGGTCAGCGCTTGGCCGAACCCATTAACCGTGGACAATTGGCTGGCCATGCAAACCAATTCCTTCACCAATGACGTGACGCTCTTTTGGCTTCCCGTGGTCGGCGCGCTGGCGACCGATCAGATTGAGTTGGCCGTGCTTGATGCCGGCCAGAACGTGCTCTATCGCGCGCCGGATTATGCCGCGGGCGATTCGCCGGTGCCGGGTACCGCCGCCAGTCTTACCATTCCCGCGAACAAGCTGGTGGATGGCGAGGATTACGAAGCGCGTCTGCGTTATCTCCGGGTCATCGCCACGGACACCCAAACCCTCACCGGCGCCACCGGCGTGGTGGCGCAGTGCGCGGAAACACGGTTCCCCATCGGCACGAAAGTGGCCGCTCCCCTGGAAATCACCGGCACCGACCTGCCCGTCGCGTCCGTGGGCAAGGATTATGTGGCGCAACTGCACGCGGCCGGCGGACGGATGGCGTGGAACTGGTCGGTAGCGCAAGGCAGACTGCCCGCCGGCCTGAACCTGGACGGCACCGGCCTGATCCAGGGGATCCCGTACGAAACCGGAGTGTTCAACCTGGGAATTCAGGTGGTGGACAGTCTGGGCAATCAAACGGCGCAATCACTGTCGCTGTCGGTCACGGGAACCTTGGCCGCGCTAGCCATAACCACGACCAACCTGCCCACGCTGGCGGATGGGCGGTTTGCCTTGTTGCGACTGGACGCGGTCGGCGGCGCGCCGCCTTATCACTGGGCGCTCGCTTCCGGCCAACTGCCGCCGGGGCTCGAGCTGCAGGGCGATAGTGGCTTGCTCACCGGCATTGCCGAGGCGGCGGGCACCTTCGCTTTTGAAGTGACCCTGCAGGACGGCGCCGGACACAGCAAGCGCCAGGGGCTAACGCTCGACGTGCCGTCCGCCACCAACAACCCGGTCTTGCGGATGAGCCAGATCACACCGTTGAGCGGCAGCGGCTCGCTCGCTTCGGCCGGGGCTTCCCGCGAGCGCGCGTTCCGCCTGCACCTCAACGCGCAAGTTCATGAAGTCGTCTCCCTCGAAGTGTCCACGAACCTGACCCAATGGCAAACCCTGTTGACCACGAACCTCCCCGCGGACGGTGATTTGGAATGGACTTATCCGGACCAGGGAGCGGTGTTTGTTCGAGCGTGCCGCGGCACACCGGAACCACAATACAATCCGGCCACCATTCGCCTTAACCTCGATACCAACTCGCTCGTCGCGGCTCTGCTTACGCCGGCGGGGCTCGCGGTGAGTGTTACCAATACCGCGGGGGTGGTTTGGCGGTTCGAGGTGCCCACCAACGCGGTCCCCAATAACACTCCCATCAGCATGTCGCTGGTACACTCGGCCGACGGGTTCCCGTTCGAGGTCGGCTTTCTGGGGGGTGTCTCGTTTGAACCCGAAGGCTTGAACTTGTTAGCGCCAGCCACGCTGACAGCGACGTTTCCTAATCCGTTGCCCGCGGACGCCACCGGCTTCGGGTTCGGCGGCAATGGCGAGGATTTTCACCTTGCGCCCTGCGAGGTGGCCGGGAATACCATGACGTTTACGATCACGCATTTCAGCGGGGCCATGGGAGGCTCCGCGAACTCGGGCGATACCGGGAACATGGTGACTCTCAATATGGCTTGTTCCTCCCTGACCGCGCATGAAGCGCAAATCGCCAATCGGATCGATCGGGGCGCCAGCCGCGCGGAACTGTGGACCTTTCTTGCCGCTTGGTTCCAAAGCGCCATCGCACCGAATCTTAAGGCGGCGGCTCAAAACGATGAGCTGCTTTGGTTTGCAACGCGCGAATTCCTCGCTTGGTCCATTTTGCTGGAAAAGTACATCATCGGTGGGGGATCCACCGATGACATCACCCGCGCCGCCGGGCTGCGGTTTGAGGGCCGGAAGGATTTGGCCCAGGCTTACGCCAACGCGGTTGATCGCGCCCAGGCCCGCTGCGTGACGCAGTTTCGCGCCTTCCAGGCGGTGCGGATGATGAAAATCGCGCAAGCGGCGCGGACCTTGGAACTCGGCGGATACTTGGCGAGCGAACCGGATTTCTTCAGTGAACCTAAGATGCTGGCCCGCTATAAACGCGCCTTCCGCTTCGAGCTCCAGGTCGAGTCCAAGTTCGATCTGCGAGCCAACGGTGGGGGCCGCTGCATTGCGCAAGTGCTCTCGAGCAAAGCGCCGATCGAAGCCAAGGATTACGATTACTCTGACGAGGCCGACTTGCAGAACTTGACGTTAGGCGGCTCCAACTCTCTTCTGTCGCAATACTGGTATCTGAAATCGTCCGAGGGACGCGTGCTCCCGGTCGAAAGTGTTGGCCAACTCGTCACGGTGCGATTGTCGATCTGGCCGAATTACGCCTACTCCGGCGAGCGTTGCACCAAGGGCGCCACCTGGAACGACCCCACCGAGCCGGAGATTGCCTGTGTGTTTGACGCGGTGGATCCGGTGCAACAAATGAAAATCCGAACGCAGAACGGCTGGCAGTATGTGCCCCTGGCCCCGGAGGGCAGCGCCAACTGGTACGGACTCTTCAAGCTCTGTCACGCCACTGAATTAGTGAATGAGAATGATGAGTCCGGCGCCGCGCATTTGCGAGTGCCCAAAATCGAAGGGCAAGAGAACTGGACCTATCGCGCCGGCAAGCTGTTTGCCGAGGCCACCTTCACGGGGCCACCGAAATACGGCGCGGGCTCGGGTGGCAGCGTGAACGAGGACACCAAGCTGCGGCTGTTCCATGCGCCGCTGCCTTGAGCGCGCGCCCTGGGGTTTCCTAACTCGTAACGCTTCCACGGGTTGCCGACCTCACCGCCGCGAGGACGGGTCCCGGCGGCAGCCGGGCGCGTGCGGGCGCTGGAGCGCCCCGTCCACCACCGGTTCCACCGGCGCGACGGACCGCTAGTCGTAGCCGAACTCCCGACAGTAGGGCGCCAAGGCCGGCAGGATCGGGGCCAAATGCTTCTCGTAGGCCCGCCAGCGCGCCACCGCCCGGGCATAGACCGGCCGCGTCACGTCCTGATAGGTGGGGGAGTAGAGCTGTTTCTGCCGGCTCCGCTCGTGGAACCGCGCCTGGTCCTCGTGCCACGGCAGGCCGAGGAACTCCGTGACCCGGCGCCCTTCGCCCTCGAGGTTGGCGACCAAGTCCTCGTAGCGGGTCTCCAGCCAGGCGAAGCCGTCCCACCGGCGGACGGCCAGCCAGATGTCCATCAAGTCGGCGTAATGCTTGGCCACCCGGGGCAGGTCCAGGAAATTCACATTAACCGCGTTCAAGGGGATGTTCTGAAAGTAGCAGCTCACGGCGACATCCCGGGGGTCGCGCAGGGCGATGAGGACGCGCAACTCCGGGAAGACCCGCAGCCACACCGGCAGCCGGGCGGTGGGTGAGGGGTTCTTGTCCACCAAATGCTTGCCGGCGGCGGTGGGACCGAGTTCCTGCTGGAGGGCCTGGATGTAGTCCTGGCGCAGGACGTTGAGGCGCGCCGGAGTCAGCCCGCGGGAGGCGAAGAACGCCGGCTGGAGCACGTGGAGGAATGCCGGCGGCTCGTCCAGAGCGGCGATGGCGGGGTGCGCGTCGAGCACTTGCTCGAGCAGCGTGGTGCCGCTGCGCGGGTGGCCCCCCAAGAAGGCCAGTGGCGGGGTCGCCTGCCGGGCGCTGGCCGGGAAGGCCTCGGCCCAGTTCCGGAGCACCGTGGGCGGCAGGTCCAGGGTGAAACGGCGGGCGCTCGCCGCCCCTTCGTCGTAACCTTTTACGAGCAACTCCGTCTGGGTGAGGATACGGACGATGTTTTTGGCCTCGATCAGCAGGCCGATGGCCTCGTCGTACCGCCCGGTGTGATCACAAATCTGTGCCAGTTCATAACGGCAGGCGTACCGCACGTACGGATGGCGAGGTGCGGCGGCGATGAGGTCGCGCAAGGCGCGTTCGGCCGCGTCCCCCTGGCCGGCCCGGCGGTCCAGGACCGCGGCGAAATAGCGGGCTTGATCGTCTCGCGGGTCCACGGCGAGGCACTCCTGGACGACGGCCCGGGCTTCCTCCAATTGGTGCCGCTGTTCCAGCAGCACCGCCAGGCTGATGCGCGGGTTGATGGCCCGGGGGTCGGCCGCGGCCGCCTGGGCGAAGCAGGCCCGGGCTTCGTCCGGGCGGCGGAGGGCTTGGTATTGATGGCCGATCAGGCTGACCAATTCGGCGTCGCGCGGGGCCAGCTCGCGGGCGCGGCGCCAAGCGCGGTCGGCCAGCACCGGATCGCGGGCGCCGGAGGCGGCGTTGCCGTACTCGAACCAGAGCGCCGCCAGCCCGGGGCACTGGCGGGTCAGGCGCTCGTAGCGGGTCAGGGCCTGGGCGAAGCGCTGGGCCAGGAGCAGGTCGCGCGCCGCCTGGAGGTCCCGCTGGAGCTGGCTCGAGTTCATGCGGCGGCACCCATCATCTTATACGCGCGGATGATGTTGGCGCTGATGCGATTTGACAAGTCTTGTCCCGCACGGCACGGTTTCCTCACTGTGTCTCAAACCCAAGGTTGTTGGCGAAGTCACGTGCGATCCGGCCCGGCGGGCTCCCGTCCGGGTTGGCCCGCTCGAGCCGGCAGGTTCGGCAGGTCGGCGCGCCGCCGTTCGGCGCGTCGGGGCTGCACGCGCGGCTGCGCCACGACCGTTTCCCAATCGCAAGTGGTCATGCTATGAAGCGTTCCCGTTCCTCCTCCCGCCGTGCCCTCAACACGGTCTGCACCGTCTCGGCGGCGGCCCTCATGTTGGGGGCCAGCCAGGCGGCCACCGTCGGTTTCAACTTCCAGTGCAACTATTGCTCGGCGGCCTCCTACAGCGGCTCCCCGGTGACGGCCCCGGCCTTTGGCATCGGTACCAATGCCTGGGAGAGTCTCACGCCGATGGACACCGGCTATAGCTGTCCCACCGCCGCCGCGTACACCACCCTCAACCAGGTGATCGACACCACCACCACCGCCACCAACGGGTTGAACCCGCTGCCGCGGGGGTCGCTCAACGTCACCTGGTCCGCCTACACGGCCAACGTCAGCGGCTTTGGCGGCTATGATCGGTCCCCACCGCACTACACCTTCGGCGGCAATGGCCACAATCCGGGGGAGGAGCAGGTGTATTGGGGCTTCCTGCGCGATGGGGTCAACTTCGGCCCCGGCGCCACCGGGGGTGACAACAATCAACAAGGTTATTCCATCGACCTCGTCGGCCTCAAGAGCGTCTTTACGAATGGGGCTTATGTGGTCGAGCTGATCGCCTCGAGCGATTCGCTCCAGCAGTTGACCAATGCCTTCGTCATTGATGCCACCGCCTCCGCCACCCAATCGGTGGAGTACCCGAACATTCCCCCCGTCGCCGATGCCGGCGGCACCGGTGGGTGGATTCGCGGTATTGGCGGCGGCCTGAGCACCGTCAGCGGCCCGCTCAATGCCGACCACCTGCAGATCGTGGGCAATCGGGCCCAGCACAGCGCCGGCCCGCCGAGTTTTAACTTCGCCAGCACGATCGCCGGCTTCCTCATCACCGATCAACCGGTGGTGACCATGTCCCCGCAGCCGGTGCTGGCCACCCCGGGCGACAGTGTCACTCTGCGGGCCATCGCCGTGGGCGTGCCCCCGCTCGCCTTGCAGTGGCGTCTTAACGGGGTCCCCTTGCCGGGCGCCACCACCCTCACCTACGCGGTCACCAATATCGGCTTGGCCGCCGCCGGGGCTTACGACCTCGTGGTCACCAATCTCTACGGCGCCACGACCAGCAAAGTCGCCGCCGTGACCGTGGACCAACTGGCGATCAGCCCCCAGCCCTTCGCCGTCAACTCCGCCCCCTCGGGCAGCGCCAACGACGCCGTGCTCAACGGCGTGCAATGGCTGGCCAGCAGCACCGATAGCGCGGGGACGAACCGCACGGGGGTGGCCCAGTTTATCGCCAGCGACCCCGACCAGCTCGTCGTGTCCACCGCCAACACCACCAACTTCGACGGCCCGCAGGGCACCATTGCCTTCTGGCTGCGCTCCCAGGGCACGGTGACCAACGTGGGCAATGAGGGCGCCATGCTGCTGGACCGGCGCACCGGCAGCGGCCTCGTGATCGTCCAGCACGACGACGGCACCATCTTCGTCCAAACCGCCCCGTCTTCCGCCAACCAGTTCTCCTCCAACGCCAAGATCAGCGACAACCGCTGGCACCATGTCGCGCTGGTGTACGACCAAACCGACGGCGGGGTGCTGAGCCTCTACATCGACGGCCAATTCGACAGCACCTCGGCCAACAACGCCGCTTGGTCCTGGCCGACCGGCGAGGCCATCGAAGTGGGCCTCTCCCACGACTCCCATTGGCGCCCGTACAACGGCCTGTTGGACGACCTCCGCTTCTACAACCGGCAATTATTGGGCACGGAAATCGCTTCGGTGCAGGCCAGTGGGGCCCTGGTGGACACCAACGCCTTGGTCCTCCGACTTAACTTCGACACGGCACCCGCCCCCGGCCTAACCATCAGTTGGGATTCGCCGACCGCCGTCCTCCAGGCGGCCGACGTCGTCACCGGCCCGTACACCGACGTGACCACGGCCAGCTCGCCCTTCTCGCTGCCGGCGCAGGCGGTCCGCAAGTTCTATCGCTACCGGCACACCCCAGAGACGATCCTGAGTAATCCCTACGACATGTAGGTTCCCGGACCGGCCCGCGTGAGGGCCATGGGCCCCGGGGCGGCCGGCGGCAACCCGCCGGCCCCTCGGGGCCATCGTCGCTTCAAGCCGGGCGCTCGGACAGACAGACACCCCCCCGCCGCACCGCCCTCCACCGCTGTGGTTCCCGTGGCGGTCCTGGGTGCGCGGCTGGCTGGACAGGGGCCCGCGCCGACGTTAGAATGGAACGCGTGGACGCGAATCAGAACACCGCCCGGCGGGCGAACCTGGATGATTTGCCAGCCCTCAAAGGGCTGTGGGACATCGCTCGGTTACCGGTGGCGGAGTTGGAGAAGCACCTGACCGAGTTTCAGGTGATCACCCGCCCGGACGGGATTTTGTTGGGGGCGATTGCCTTGCGGGTGGCGGGGCACCAAGGTTTGGTTCACAGCGAGGCCTTCTACCAGCCGGAACAGGAGGAGCGGTACCGGCCGCTGCTCTGGGAACGGCTCCAGATGGTCGCCCGGAACCATATCCTGACCCGGCTGTGGACGCGGGAGGGCGCCCCCTTCTGGCGGCAGTGCGGCTTCAACCCAGCCACGGAGGAGGACCTCAAGCGCCTTCCCCCGGCGCTGGGGAACACCCGGGCGGGGTGGATGACGCTGGCCCTCCATCAGGAATCTCCCGCCACGGTCGCGGCGCAGCAGCAGTTGGAGCTCTACCAAGCCGCCCAACGCGAAGCCTCGGAGCAAATCCTGCGGCAGGCCCAGCGGCTCAAATGGGTGGCCGGGCTCATTGCCTTGGCCTTCTTCGTCGGGGCGGCCGTGCTGCTGGTGGTCATCCTCCAACACCACCAAGTCCGCACCTCGCCCTGAGCGTGGCGGCGGCGGGGGTGGGCTGGGGTCGTCGGCAACGGTCGCCGTTCTCGCGGTCCGCCATTCTGAATGGATTTTAATCTCCAGTTCATGATATTTTCAGACAAGTCCCGTCAGACTACTCATGGTCTAACGTGGTATGCGTTTGTTGTTGATCGAAGACGAAAAGAAACTGGCCGATTTTATCGCCCGCGGCTTGAAGGCGGAGCACTTCGCCGTGGACGTCGCCTATGACGGGCAGAACGGCTGGGACCTCATCAGCGCGTACAGTTACGACTTGGTGATCTTGGACCTGATGCTGCCGGGCCTGAGCGGCAGCGAGGTGCTGCGGCGGATCCGCCGCGGCAACAGCAACCTCCCGGTGCTGATCCTCACCGCCCGGGATGCCACGGCCGAGAAGGTGCGGCATTTCGAGGCGGGGGCCGACGATTATCTTACCAAACCCTTCGCATTTGCCGAACTACTGGTGCGCGTCAAGTCGTTGCTGCGCCGGGGTTCGACCAACCGGGCCAGCGTGTTGCGGGTGGGGGACTTGGAGCTGGACCGGCTGGCGCAGCAGGTGCGGCGGGCGGGCAAGCGCGTCGAGCTCACCGCCAAGGAGTACGCCCTGCTGGATTACCTGGTGGCCAATGCCGGGCGGGTCCTCTCCCGCACCATGATCATCGAGCACGTCTGGGACGAGAGTTTCGAGGGCTTGACCAATATCGTGGACGTTTATGTCCGCCACCTCCGCACCAAGATTGACGACCCCCATCCCCAGAAACTCATCCGCACCGTGCGCGGCGTCGGGTACCGGGTCAGTGACGAAGGCGAGGGATGAACACCAGTTCCATCCGCTTCCGCCTGATCACCTGGTATGCCGGGCTGCTGACCGGCGGGTTCCTCCTGTTCGGGGTGGCCCTTTACTCCGGGCTGCGCCATTACCTGGAGTCGGACCTGCGGCAGACCTTGGAGCGGCGCGGTCATCAGATCGCCGAGAGCTTGCTGACCGGGGTGGCGACGACCGGTTGGAGCTATGTCCGGGACGAGATCAACGCCCGCTACGCCCCGGCGGTGTATGATCGGTTCATCCGGATCACGCGCGCGGACGGGCGGTTGGTGTACGCCTCGGGCAAGACCCAGGACGGGACGATCGATCCCGCCCTGGTGCCCCCGCTGGCCGCGCCCGTCACCCGCACCTCGATCCGCCGGGAGACCCTGCCCAACCAAGTGGACGTGCTCATCATCACGGTCGCGTTCGATGGGGGCCGCGGGCAGCGCTTCTTCATCGAGGTGGGCGGGCTGCTGCAGCCGATTGAAACGATCCTGCGGCGGTTGCTGCTCTCGCTGGCGGCCGGCCTGCCCCTGGTGGTCCTGGTGGCGGTCGGGGGTGGTTCGTTTCTGGTGCGGCGCTCGCTGGCCCCGGTCGTCCGGGCGGCGGGCAAGGCCGAACAGATTTCGCTGCACAACCTCAACGAGCGTCTGCCGCTGCCGGCCACCGGGGACGAGCTGGAGCGGCTGGCCTTGGCGTTGAACCACATGATCGCCCGGCTCCAGGAGGCCTTTGACCAGAACCGGCGCTTCCTGGCCGACGCCTCGCACGAGTTGCGCACCCCGCTGGCCGCCTTGCGCGGCGAACTGGAGACCCTCCTGGAGGAAGCCAACCCGGCCCGCGAGCTGCGGGACCGCATCGGCAGCGCCCTGGAGGAAGTCGATCGCTTGGCCAAGATCGTTGAGCGGCTCTTCGCCATCGCCCGGCTGGACGCCGGTGAAGCCCAAGGTGAGTGGCTGAAATTCGACGTGGCCCGACTCACGGCGACCACCGCCGAGCAGATGGCGTTGTTGGCCGAAGACAAGGGCGTCTCTGTCTCCTGCGCCGCGCCCACCCAGGTCTATGTCGAGGGTGACCAGGCGCGGGTCAAACAGGTCGTGGTGAACCTGTTAGACAACGCCATCAAATACACGCCCCATGGGGGGGCCATCAACCTGAGCGTGGGGGCCGCGGGCGGCAAGGCCGTCTTGGAGGTGGCCGATAATGGCATCGGCATCCCCGCCGAGGCCCTCCCGCACCTTTTCGAGCGGTTTTACCGCGTCGATAAGGCTCGTTCGCGCGACCTCGGTGGCGCGGGGCTGGGCTTATCGATTGTCCGTTCCATCTGCAGCGCCCACGGTGGCCAAGTCGAGGTCAAGAGCCAGTTGGGGCGCGGCAGCCGTTTCCGGGTGGAATTGCCGTTGGCCCCCCCGGGGGTCGAACCGACCAAGCAAACGCATGAGCACTGAATCCCTCACTCCTTCGCAACCGGCCGCGCCGGGCTCCCCGCCGCCGCCGCCCCGCCGCCGTTGGTGGCTCGGCGGCCTGATCCTGGCCGTCGTCGTCATCGCCCCGCTCGGTTGGCTGGCCCTCTCGCGTGCCAAATCGGGCGAACCCCCCGCGGTGGCGCCGCCGCCCACCGTCTCGGTCGTCAAGGTGGTCCGTATGGACCTCTACAACGAGGTGACCATCCCGGCCGAGTTCCGCGCCTATGTCGAGGTCGCCCTCCATGCCAAGGTCTCCGGCTACGTGGACCAGATGAACGTCGATTTTGGCGACCGGGTGAAGGCGGGCGAGCTGTTGGCCACCCTCGAGGTCCCCGAGCTGCGCAACCAACTCGACAGCGCGCGCGCCACCCTCAAGAAGGGCGAGGCCGACTACGCCGATGCCCATCTCATTTTTACGCGCCTGGTCGCGGTGAATAAGGAACACCCCAACCTGGTGGCCCAACAGGACTTGGACAACGCCGAGGCCAAGGAACACATGACCGCCGGCGCCTTGGCCGCCGCCAAGGCCGACGTGGACCGGTACCAGACGCTGCTGGACTACACCCAGATCAAGGCCCCCTTCGATGGCGTGGTCACCTGGCGTTACGTGGACCCTGGCATGCTCATCCAGACCGGTACCGCCTCCGAGCAGCAATCCCTCCCCCTGGTCCGGGTCTCGGACAACTACCGCCTCCGCTTGGACATCCCCGTCTCCGTCGAGTACGTCAAAGACATTCACGTGGGCGATCAGGTGGCGGTCCGGGTAGAATCGCTGAATAACAAGACCTTGAACGGCACCATCACCCGGACCACCATGCGGGTGGACGAGGCCACGCGGACCATGACGACGGAGCTGGAGGTGCCCAATCCCAACCTCGAGCTGGTGCCCGGCATGTATGCCGTGGTCGTGCTGCGGGTGCAACGACGGGACCACGCGCTGGCGGTCCCGATCGAGGCGATCGGCCACGGCGCCACCAACTCCGTCCTGGTGGTGGATGCCGGTGGCCAACTCCATGACCAACCCGTCCAACTGGGGCTGGAGACCCCGAACTACTACGAAGCCGTCAGCGGCGTCAAAGAAGGCGACCTGGTGGTGGTGGGCCACCGGGACCAGCTCCAGGCTGGCCAGCATGTCCAAACC
>JAJXTA010000588.1 GCA_021784265.1 bacterium
ACGGAAAGACCCCGTGCAACCTTGATGGACCCTGTTACTGTGCGCCCTGAGTGAACCCGCCCGAACCGGCGCGTTCGGGTCGGCTGAGAACTATGACAACTGTTAGGCAGCAACCATCAATATCCGATACCATGATAACCCATCGACTCACTCACTTGGTTGGCGGCGTCGCTACCAGCCTGCTGCTCCTAGCCCCGACGAGTGCCCGGGCCGCGTTGGAATTTACCGACTCGGCCTCGTTCCTCGACAAGATGGAGCCCGGTAATTACTACACGGAGACCTTCGAAGGCACCTCGGAGGGTGCGATTGGCAACCCCACGACCTTCAAGGGCGGGGCCTACACCTTCACCGCCGGCGCCCCTGGCGGTGTGACCCTGGTAGGGCTGCCGACCCTCTCCCTCAGCACCGTGGCGGTCGGTGACACCCTCCAACTCTCCTTCAATGACAAAGTCAGCGGCTTCGGGGGCAACTTCTACGCCATCGATGCCAACGGGCAAGTCACGCCCGGCAGCCTGACGGTGCATCTGGCCGATAACACCGAACGGTTGGTGGACCTCAACGCCGGCGCGGCCACCTTCCGCGGCTACATTACCGGCAACCCGGACGTCCCCATCCAATGGGTGAAATTCACCGCCGGGGCCAACAGCCGGCCGGTGGTGGATAACCTCACCTTTGGCCGCGACATCCTGATTATCGTCCCCGAGCCGGCGACGGTCCTTGCCGGATGCCTGCCCTTGATCCCGCTGGGCTGGGGCTTCTGGCGCAGTCGCCGCCAGGGCTGACGCACTCCTTCAGGAAGGTCCGACCACACGCTCGGCCGACCCACGCCCCGGCCGAGCGTTTTGATGTACCACCCCCCGACCCTCCGGCGGCACCGCTGGGCTAGCCGGCGGTGGTGGTGACGGTCGGCGCGGGTAGAGTTGCGAACGCTGGGCCGAGGGGCGAGCCCCGGCGGCGCGGCTCCGTGTCGGCGACGGGGCTTAGTGCGGCGCCCCGGGTCAGGCGTCCGCCAGCTTCCCCTTGAGGTAGGTCTCGTAAGCGCTCAGATCGAGCAGGCCGTGGCCGGAGAGGTTGAACAGGAGCACCCGCTTCTGGTCGGCCTCACGGGCGCGCAGCGCCTCCTGGACGACCGCGTGGATGGCGTGGGCGGCCTCCGGCGCCGGCACAATCCCCTCGGTCCGGGCAAACAGCGCGGCGCTCTCGAACACGGCCGTCTGGTGGAAGGCCTGCGCCTCAATCAACCCCAGCTTGAGCAGGTGACTCACGGTGGGCGCCATTCCATGATACCGGAGGCCGCCGGCATGGATGGGCGGAGGCATGAAGTCATGCCCAAGGGTGTACATCATGAGCAGGGGTGTCAGGCCGGCGGTGTCGCCAAAGTCGTAGCGCAGTTCCCCTTTGGTGAGCGTGGGGCAAGCCGTTGGCTCCACCGCCACGATGCGGTAGCGCTTGTTCGCGGTGAGGTTGAGGCGGAGGAAAGGGAAGGCCAGCCCGGCAAAGTTGCTCCCGCCCCCGACACACCCGAAGATGACCTCCGGCTCCTCTCCCGCCAAGGCCATCTGGCGGATCGCCTCCTGCCCGATCACCGTCTGGTGGAGACAAACGTGGTTGAGCACGCTGCCCAGCGAATACTTGGTGTTGGGGTGTTTGACGGTATCCTCGATAGCCTCGCTGATGGCCACGCCCAAGCTCCCGGCGCTGTGCGGGTCCGCCGCCCGCAGTTTCCGCCCGTACTCAGTCAGATCGCTGGGGCTGGGGTGGACGGTGGCGCCCCAGGTTTCCATGAGCATCCGGCGGTAGGGCTTCTGGCCATAGCTGACCTTGACCATATAGACGTTGCACTCGAGGCCAAACAGGCGGCAGGCCAGCGCCAGAGACGCCCCCCACTGACCGGCGCCGGTTTCGGTGGCCAACCGGCGGGTGCCGGCCTCACGGTTGAAGTAGGCCTGGGCCACGGCGGTGTTCACCTTGTGGCTGCCAGCAGGGCTGGCGCCTTCGTATTTGTAGTAGATGTGGGCCGGGGTCTGCAGCGCCTGTTCCAACCGCACCGCCCGCAGGAGCGGCGTGGGGCGCCAGAGGGCATAGACCTCCCGCACCGGCTCCGGGATGGCCATCCAGCGCTCCGTACTGACCTCCTGCCGCACGATCTGCTCGGGGAAAATCGCCTGGAGCGCTTCCGGGGGGATTGGCTGCTTGGTGCCAGGATGGAGGGGCGGGGGCAACGGCTCCGGCAGGTCCGCCAGCACGTTGTACCACTGCGTCGGGATGTCGGCCTGGGTGAGGGTGAAACGGGTCGGTTGGCTCATAGAACGTAATTCAGTTCGGATCGCGCATGCGGCGTCACCATTAACCGCCCGCGATCAACCCGTCAAACCTGGAGCCACCGGCGGGCGGCCTTGGCTACGGCACCAACTCACCCACGATGAGGAGGGCCCCGGCGTCCCAGGTCGTGCCGGCGAAGCGCCGCGGGTCGTCCATCCGCTCGCCCCGTTGGGCCAGAATCCGGGCTTTGTCCGGTGGCTCGGGGTCGATGGCCAAGCGCACAGTGTGCACCGCGTCCGGGAGGTTCGCCGTGATGGGCAGGGAGTTGAGCCGATAATAGGTGCAGTAGGCGTCAAAACGCGAACGAGCCTCCGGGGCCTGATCGTCCACGGCAACGAACACCCGCCCGGCGTCCGGGCCCATCAGGTCGTAAACCCGCGCCGCGATCCCCCGAAAGCGGAACATGATGGTCTCCCCTGGGTGCCTGGCCTCCCAGAGTTCGGGCAGGCGGTTGCCGAAACGCCGCGCCAGCGCGTCCCGTGCGGGTGTCAGCCGCCGCCACCCGGCGCTAAGGGCGGCCTGGCTCAAGGGCAGCATCTTGGCCGCCTCCCAGTTGTCGGCCCGCAGCGGCGGTGGCAGGCGGTGCGGACCCGGCTGACCGAGCCCCTGCATCTTGAGCATCGACCGCGCCAGCGCCTCGACGTAGAGGACATGGCCGGTAGCGGGGTAGGGATGCACCCCGTCCGGGGAAAAGACCACCTTCCCGGCGTCGGCGCTCCGCTGCGCGGGCGTGGTCGGGAGGGGGCCTTTGAAGAGGAGCTGGCCGGCCTTCGCCAGGCGCGCGACCTCCACCCCAAAATGGATCGAGGGAATGGCGTAGTGCTCGGCGACCGCCTCCATGACCGCGGCGGAGCGGGGAAACCACCCTGCTTCCAAGGTCGGGAGCATGTCCGCCGACAGCGTATAGACAAAGCAAACGTCCGTCGCCGGGGCGCGGCGCCACGTCTGGCGGACGATCCCTTCCATGCACCGCTCGATCTGCTCGGCGGGAGCCCCGCTGTCGTTGACGGCAAACTCGACAAACCGCAGGCACGGCTGATGCA
>JAJXTA010000589.1 GCA_021784265.1 bacterium
ACCCTCTTTCGCTGAACTGGAGGCTGCCGAACGAGCCAAAGCGCCGCCAGGGTCCAACCCGTAACCGCCTCGAAAGCCCCGCTCCAGCCTTCAGGAATTCGCCCGAAAGATTTTCGGCAACCGTTTCTCCCGAACCTTGTAGTACCGCAATGAAGGGCCGCTGTAGAAGGCGGCTGAAGAAAGCTCCGGAAGGGCTGGCTTCGACGGCTATTCCGGCAACCAACAGTCAACCCAGGCGCTCAGCGCCTGAATAACGAAAGGAATCACAGTGAAAAATCCAGTAACATACCGAATCCCGCCGAGAGAAAACGGGATCGGACGACGCTTAATTCACACGGTCCCCACAGTCGTTGCCGCTGTGGCCACCCTATTGATTGGGACGGCAGCCACCCATGGTGGCCAGAAGACCGACCGCTCCGTCAGGATCCGGCCCATTGAGGACTTCATCCAAGCACAGGGGTCAGATGCAAGCGCGGCTCCGTTCAATTATATCGCCTGGGCCGATCCGCAAGCAGGCTTGCTCATGCCGGTGGATTACGCGGGTCTTACCAGCCGGTGGCTCTACGAGCAATCCGGCGGAAACATCGCCATCGACACCAAGATTGAGGGGACTGTAATCGAGCGCCCGCTGGCTGATGGTCGTGCCGAGGTCACCGTTCTGTGCCATACGAGGAACGCCATCGTCGTTGTCGTGACACTGGAGGACGGGGCGGCTCTATTGGGCCACACTCCTTTCGAGTTGCTGGCCGGGGCCCAGCCAGCACTCGGCGAGTGTTTCCTCAAATATGTGTTCATCAATGATGCGCCCGGTGCTCCCCTGCCGGACCTTTTAAACATCCAACCGGAAAACCTCATTTATGATTTGATAGAGGCCACCGGGATGGGCCCGCTCAGCGAGGCGTTCGGCGTGCCGGACGGCACTCCTGGGCGCGCCCAGATGACCCAAGTCGGCTTGTGGGAACGCGCTTCCGGGAAGGGCGCAACGGCTGACGGTTTCCCGGTGGAGCACATCAAGTTGCAGGTGCTGCCGCACTAGTGCGGACAGGACGGCTGCAGGTCAGGGAGACGTTGAGCGAGGGAATCGCAGGGGCCTGCAGCCGTTCATCAACGCTCAAAGATTTAACAATGGAAGGAGAAATTATGAAAAACCTGTCACAAATCTGGAATAAGCAGGTAGCGGCGGCGCTCGCCGTTATCGCCTTCGCCGGCTTGTTTGCGCCGGCTGCTCGCGCTCAAACCAACGGTCCAATGGCGATCCAGTGGGACAAATCCTACGCGGCACTGGGCAAAGAGGATATTCTCTATGATCTGGTTCCGGCGTCCGATGGTGGGCTTATCCTGGTCGGCTGCGGCGTGACCTATAACCCCGGCGGTATTTCGGGTTCCGGATGGCACCCCTGGCTGGTCCGAGTGGATGCGGCGGGGAATCGGCTCTGGGACAAGTCTTACGGAGGTTCCCAAACTGATGTCGTGATCCGGTCACTGCCGACGGCTGATGGCGGATCGCTTATGGCAGGATTCTCGAACTCCACGGATGGCGACCGAACCCCGCCTTACTATGGCGGCCTGGATTACTGGGTGTTACGCCTGGACGCCAGCGGTCAGCGAGTTTGGGACGCGTCTTACGGCGGCAACAATACCGAGCGGGGTTTCTGGATCGAGCCGACGACCGACGGTGGTTTCCTGCTGGCCGGCGAATCCTTCTCGCTCCCCAGCGGTTCCAAGGCGGCTCCCTATTATGGCAATGGCGACATGTGGATAGTCCGTTTGGACGCCAATGGCAACCAAATGTGGGACCAGTCGTTCGGTGGCTCAAACGCTGACGACGTGAAGGTTGCCCGGCAGGCCGGGGACGGTGGTTTCCTGCTGGCCGGCTCTTCGATGTCCCTTCCGGGCACCGGGAACAAGACCAGCCCCTATTTTGGGCCGTCCGGAGGCGCGCTGTACCAAGGCAGCGATATGTGGGTGGTACGCCTGGATGCCTACGGCAACAAGCTGTGGGACAGATCCTACGGGGGCACGGGAAGGGAGCGCGTCTGGGATTGCCAAACCACGGCCGATGGCGGCTTTGTGCTGGCCGGCTTTTCCTCCTCCGGACCGGCACCTACACCCGCCGCGGGCAACAAGACCAGTCGCTGTTATGGCGGCAACGACTATTGGCTGGTGTGGATCGATGCCGATGGCAACGTGCTGCGCGACCGCTCGTACGGCGGCATGGGTGATGATCGCTGCCTTTCGCTGCTGCCAATGCCGGACGGGGGTTGGATTCTCTGCGGGCAATCCACCTCGTGGCCGGGCGGCACCAAGACCAGTCCCCTTTTCGGCGGCTATGATTACTGGCTGGTACGCATCGACGCCGAAGGCAACCAAATGTGGGACCAGTCGTTCGGCGGCAGCAACACCGAAGGCTACGACCTGGCGGTGTATCCGCCGGACATGTCGGTGACTCCGCTCAAACCGACGGCGGATGGCGGTTTTATGCTGGCCGGCTATTCCAAATCGCCACCCAGCGGCAACAAAACCGCGCCGCTCGACTTGGGCTGGGACTACTGGCTGGTGAAACTCGGCCCGGAGCCGCCGTTCCTGCGGGCCGGCCCACTGCAACCCGATGGTCTGCCCTTGACGATCATTGGCCCGACCAATCGTGTCTTTGCGCTGCAGTTCTCAACCGATCTCGCCGATTGGACCGACCTGGCCAGCATCACAAACCTGGCCGGCGAGGTGGAGTGGAAAGACCAAGACGCCACTGCCCAACCGGTGCGCTTTTATCGGGCCGTGACGAAATGAGCGGCAAGTGTAATTCGACCTGGAGGACGTTCACGCTGCTCGAGTTGCTAGTGGTGATTGCCGTCATCGGCATCCTGGCGGCGGCGCTTCTTCCGGTCTTGAACCGGGCCCGCGCGAAGGCTGATTCCGCTATATGCGCCGTCGCAACTGACATCAACTGACCTTGGCCATCGTCATATTGAGGGGCCGAGCTGGGGACTGGCTGCATACGGCCTGGGCGGAAACGGGCACGTGAAGGCTCCGGGCGGTCGGCTGCCACCGGGCTTGCCTCCCCTGAGCCAAATTCGCTTCAACTCAGCCTGACTCGACCGCGCCGAAAAAAGTCGCTCGATCCCGTTGACAATCTAATCCCCGCCTTCCGGCATACTCCGCCCGGCCCGGCCGCGCGCCCATTGGTCAGCCGCTTCCGCGAGCTTCCCCACCTCCCCACGCTGCACCCGCAAGACAAAGGTTAATTCGGAAACGCCGCCGGATACTTCCCTTCAGTTGCGCTTGAGCGATCACTTCGGTAGCCGCTGCCCATGCGAAAAGGCCTGGCGCCTTCCTTTCTCCTCCCGCTTTTGCTGTGGCCGGCCCCT
>JAJXTA010000590.1 GCA_021784265.1 bacterium
GATCCCCTTCCCCACCGTCGTGCCAGTCGAGGGCCGCCCGTTGACGATGGCGGTGGGGCCGTTGCGCCCGAAGGAGAAGCCGGTGCTGGCCGTGATTACCGACCAGGACGGCAAGCGGGAGTTAATGGTGCGGAGCGGGGACGGAAAGACGACGCGCCAGAAGCTCAGCGACAGTTTCAAATCCAATCCCACCGCGATGGTGCTGCACGACGCCAACCAGGACGGGTTGCCGGACCTGGTGGTCTTGATCCCGTATGAGAAGATCAAGGTGTTGCTGCAACGCGACAACCGGACGTTTGACGAGCAGGACGTGGCGCAGCCCGGAGGGAGCAGCGAGCAGCCGTGGGTGAGCGCCGCCGACGTGGATGGTGACGGCAAGGCGGAGCTGCTGCTGGGCCAGAAGAACTTCGTGCGCGCGGTGGTGTTGCAGACCGAGGCGCCGATCCCCGGCTCGACCAACCAACCGGAGTGGAGTTTCAAGGTCAAAGACCAGATCAACGGGGCTTCGAGCAGCTCGCGGATCGTGGCGGCGGCCGCGGTGCGGAACGGCACCCAGCGGGTGCCGAGCCTGTTCCTGCTGGATGCCGAGCGCAAGGCGCTCACGCTCTGCGAACGGGACGCGGGGGGAGTCTGGCAGGTGGTGCGCAACGTCGCTCTGCCCGTGAGCGACTACACCACGCTGCAGGCGGTGAGTTTGGGCGCGACCAACGCCAACGCGGTGGCGTTCCTGGGGCTCAGCGGCGCGGCCTGGCTCCCCTTGTTCGGGGAGACCTGGGACCTGGCGGAGTTGGACGATTACGAAACGCCGATCAAGGACGGCTATCTGCACGACGTGGTTTCCGGCGACCTGAACAATGACGGGCGTAAGGACTTGGTGTTCCTGGAGACCGCCAAGAACTATCTGGACTTGGTCGCTTACGAACCGCCTCATCGCCTAGTCCCAGCGGACCGGTGGCAGGTGTTCGAGGAGCGGACATTCCGCAGCCGGCGCAGCGATCTGGCCGAGCCGCGGGAGGCCTTGGTGGCCGATCTGACTGGCGACGGCAAGAACGACTTGGTGGTGCTCGTCCATGACCGCATTTTGCTCTACCCGCAGGAGTGACGGTTGCGGCGAACCCGGCGGCGGGCCAACGGCGGTGAGCCGGACGCGGGCGGGCGTGCCAGCGGTCGCGGCCGGCGTCGGATGAACCCGCGGCGCAGGCGAGCGCGGGGCGGGGTCGGGATCATCCCGGTTTCGCGCCGCGGCGGGAGTGGGATGCCCTAAGATCGATCAGCCAGACTCACTGGCCGCCTCATGCCTGGTCCACCCCAGATCGATTACGCGCAGGAGCTTAACCCGCGGCAACTGGCGGCGGTGACGGCCTTGCCAGGCCCGGCGCTGGTGATCGCCGGCGCCGGCTCGGGGAAGACGCGGACGTTGGTGTACCGGGTGGCCTACCTCTTGGAGCAGGGCATACCTCCGGAGCACATCCTCCTGCTCACCTTCACCAACAAAGCCGCCCGGGAAATGATGCGGCGGGTGGCCGACCGGGTGGCGCAAGAGACCGGCGCGTTGTGGGGGGGGACGTTTCACGCGATTGGAAATCGCATCTTGCGACGGCACGCCGCCCTGCTGGGGTATGCGGAGGGGTTCACGGTGCTGGATCGCGACGACGCGCTGGAGTTGTTGCGCGCGTGCCGCGCCGACTGGTTGGCGCAGCCGGGGGCGGCGGAGCTACCCAAGGCCGAAGTCATCGCGGAAATCTGGTCGCTGGCCCAAAACACGCGCCAGTCGGTGGCGGCGCTGCTCGAGGTCGGTTACCCCCACCTGAAGGCTTCTGCCAGCGCGCTGCTGGAGCTCCAGCAGCGCTACACCGCCCGCAAGCGCGCGCAAGCGGTCATGGATTTCGATGACCTGCTGGTGCAATGGCGAGTCCTGTTGGAAGACCAGCCCGCCGTGCGCGACCTCTACCAGCGCCGGTTTCAGTTCATCCTCGTGGATGAGTACCAGGACACCAACCGTCTGCAAAACGACATCCTGGAGCTGATGGCCGCGCGCCATCATGGCATCATGGCGGTGGGCGACGACGCCCAGAGCATCTACTCCTGGCGCGGCGCCGACTTGCAGAACATCCTCCAGTTTCCCGCGCGGCACCCCGGGACGCAGGTGTTCACGATCGAAACGAACTACCGCAGCACACCGGAGATCCTGGCGGTGGCCAATGCCGTTATCGCGCCCAACCTCCAGCAGTACCCAAAGGTCCTGACCCCAGTCCAAGCGGGAGGCGCCAAGCCGCGGGTGGCCGTGTGCGGGGATGGGCGGCTGCAGGCGGCCTATGTGGCGCATCACGTCGTCCGGTTGGTCGAGGAAGGGCTCGCGTTGGAGGAGATCGCGGTCCTGTACCGCTCCCATTTCCACGCCTTGGAGCTGCAGATGGAGCTGACCCGCCGTCAGATCCCGTTCCATATCACCAGCGGACTCCGCTTTTTCGAACAGGCGCACATCAAGGATCTGACCGCCTACCTCCGGCTGGTTCACAACCCGCTGGACGAACTGGCATTCAAGCGGCTGGCGCGGATGTTGCCAGGGGTCGGAGCCAAGGCGGCGGAGCGACTGTGGGGCGGTTTTCAGGCCGCCTGGCTGGAGGCGCGGCGGACGTCGGTGGCGGCGATGGCGGCCGGCGCTCCCGCGGCCCCGGCGTCGTCGGGCGGTTCTGGTGCGCCGCCCGAGGCGGGCCGGCCGCCGGTGGGATCGGTCCTGCAGGGCCTGGTCAGCACCGCCCCCGCGCGGGCCCGGGCGGGCTGGGGCCAATTGGCCAGCACCCTCGAGCAGCTCGAGACCAGTGATCCGCGTTTGAGCGTGGCCGCGATGCTCGCGCTGGTCCTCGAAGCCGGCTATGAGGAATACCTCGAGGCGAACTACACCAATTATCGTCATCGGCGGGAGGACCTGGAGCAGCTCGTGGTGGCCGCCGGGCCGTTCTCGAGCCTGGCGGAGTTTCTTACCCAGCTCGCGTTGCTGAGCAACGTGGAAGCCGAGCATGATTATGGCGGGCGGGAGGAGGGAGGCCGGCTGCACCTCTCGACGGTGCATCAGGCCAAGGGGTTGGAATTCGCGGTGGTGTTCGTGATCATGCTCTGCGATAGCATGTTCCCATCGCACCGGGCCGCCCAAACCCGGGAAGGAGAGGAGGAGGAGCGGCGGCTGTTCTACGTGGCGGTGACCCGGGCCAAGAACGAGCTCTACCTCAGTTATCCGTTGGTCCGGGTGGTGGCGGGCGGTGAGGCGCCCTGGGACCTGCGGCCCTCGCGGTTTCTCGCGCCGTTGGGGCCGGAGTTGGTCGAGCGGGAGGAATTGGTCTATTAGCCGTCGCGGTGGCGACTCG
>JAJXTA010000591.1 GCA_021784265.1 bacterium
CCGGTTCGGTGCGCTGCCACTCGTAGCCGGTCCATTGCCAACGGCTCTTGTCGCGTTCGCTGGTGGCGAGCAAGCGGAGGCGGACGGTTTCTTCGGCCAACTCGAAGACGAACTGGGGGCGGGCGCTATGGGCGACGCACAGGTTCTCCCAGGCCGAACCGTTGCGCGAGCCGATCTTGCGCAGATGGGTGAGCAAGCGGTGGCTGAGCTTGCGCACGGGCACGCCGGGTTCCCGGGCCAGGGCGCCCAGGAGCGCCGGTTGCGGCGGGTTGCGGACCAGGTAGATGGCCGGCCGCACCGCGACCAGGGGTGGGTGCCCGGCCAGAAAGCGGACGGCGGACAGGGGGTGTTCCTCCCCGGAGGGCAGCCGGAGGCGCTGGGTGAACGTCAACTCCCCGTCCCCGTTCTCCAGATGGGGAACCAACTCCGCCAGCTCGCCACGAAACATCACGTGGTCGGGCTGGCCGTGCCACTCCAGACGGGGCCGATGTCCCCAGCGAGCCAGCCATTGGAGCAGCTCCAGCCCCCCCAGGAGGAGCGGGGGCTCGGGCGCCGGCCCCTTGCCGTACTGCTCGGCCAGCCATTGGACGAATCCCCAATCCGCCGCGGGGAACAGCTCCTCTTCGTGGACGGCGCGGGCGGTGAGTTCGATGAGTTCGGCCAGCGTGCGCGGCTTCTCGCCCGTGCGCGGGCGGAAGAGGGTGAAGTCCAGGGCCAGGTGGTGGAGGCTGGGCTGCTCGGCCAGCGGCACCAGGCGGGCGACCACCCGCAGGTGAGCCCGCGGGGCATCCAGATGGGCGGGGGTGGGGGGCAAGAGCCAATGCTCCAGGTCGCGGAGCCGCTGTTGCTCGGCCTCGGCTTGTTGGATTTCGGCCAGGCGGCTGAGGTTGGCGTAGCCGGCCAGCTCGGTGGGCAGCGGGCGGCCGGCGCGCAAGAACAGCAGCGCGGTCTCTTCTAACCGGGCTTTGCCCTGCACCCCCAGCAGCCGGGGCCACCAGTCGTGGCCCGCGAAGTCCCGGCGGGCGAGGGTGAGCTTCTCGAAGTAGTCCTCCAACAGCAGCCAGGCTCGTTGGGAGTCGGTGCAGTGGGCAAACATGGTGAGCAACTCGGTGCGCTCCGCCACGGCGGCCTTCGAGTCGGCCAGCTCGCGGCGCAGGTCGGCAAAAGCGCCATAGGCGTTCTGGAGCACCGAATGGTGCGCGTCGTACTTGTTGGTCTGGGTGGGACGCGGCGCATTCCCGTTCTTAATCTTCGGCATCGGACAACAAAGGCCACCAAACACGGTGGTTTTATATCACGTCACGGATGAGCCGTAGTGGTCAATCAGATTTTGCAGGTTTTTCGCGGGGGCCGGCGCCGGGGCGCGGCGACAAAAGCCGTGCCTCACCCGCGCGGCGCTGGTAGGCTGGGGGGCGTGACCGATGTCCCGGCTCAGGTGCGGGTGTTGCGCGCCCGCCATGCCCGGCTGACCCTGCTCTACCAGGTCAGCAATGTCATCCACTCGACGCTCGAACCGGAGCCGGCCTTACGGTTGATTCTGCGCGGGGCCGTGCGGTTGATGCGCGCCTCCAGCGGCTCGGTGGTCCTGGTCAACCCGACCACCGGGTTTCTGGAGATTCACGCCTCGCACGGCCTGCCACCGGGGGCCGAGGGGTTGAAGCTGCGGTTGGGCGAAGGGATCACGGGGTGGGTCGCCCAGACCGGGCAGCCGGCCCGGGTCGGCGATGTGACCCGCGATCCCCGCTACATCATGGTCCGCCCCCGGGTCCGTTCGGAACTGGCGGTGCCCCTGGAGCTCAACGGGGAGGTGCGGGGGGTGATCAACGTGGACTCGGACCGCGAGCAGGCCTTCAGCGCGGCGGACCAAGCGTTGCTCGAGGAGTTGGCCGTGCAAGCGGCGCGGGTGATTCATCACACCTGGCTGTACCAGCAGTTGCGGCTCAAGGCCAGCCTGTTTGAGGCGCTCCTGAGTGTGAGCCGCACCATCAACGCGGCCCTCAACCTCGACGAGGCCCTCCAGGTCATCACCCGGGAGGCCTGCGCCTTGATGAACGGAAAGATGTGCTCCTTGCTCATGCTCGACGCGGGGCGGGAATGGCTGGAGCTGCGGGCCAGCCACGGGGCCGGGGCGGCCTACTTGGCCAAACCACGCCTGAGCGTGGCGGAGAGCCTGCTGGGCATTGTCGTGCGGCGCCTGAAGCCGCTGCAGGTCGAGAACGTGCAGACCTCCAGCCGTTACCAACACGCCGAGGTGGCGCGGACCGAAGGGCTGATCTCCTTGCTGAGCGTCCCGTTGGTGTTCCAAGAGCAGGCCCTCGGCACGTTGAGTGTTTACACCGGCCAGCCGCACAGCTTCTCGAACGAGGAGATCGCCATCCTCTCGGCCTTGGCGGCCCTGTCGGCCGTCGCTCTGGAGAAGGCCCGGCTCTAAGAGCGGGTCGTCGATTTGGAGGAACAACTCCGCCAAAACGAAAAACTCTCCGCTTTGGGCTTGTTGGCCGCCGAGGTCGCTCACGAAATCCGCAATCCGCTGGCGGTCATGAAGCTCTTGTTCCACTCGCTGGACCTGCGGTTCCCACCCGGGGACCCGCGGGGACGGGATGTCCAGATCGTCGCGGACAAGATGGACGAGTTGAACAAGATCGTCGAGCAGGTCCTGGATTTTGCGCGGAGCACCGAGCCCAAGCTGCGGGCGGTGGATGTTAACCAGCTCATCCTGGACCTGGGCCTGCTCACCCGCCATAAGCTCACGCAACACCACATCCAGCCCGCCCGCCGGCTGGCGGCGGACCTGCCCCTGGCGCTGGCCGACGCCACCCAATTGGAGCAGGTGTTCCTGAACCTCACCCTCAACGCCGTCGAGGCGATGCCCGAGGGCGGCAAACTGACCACCAGCACCCGCGCCCGCCGGGCCCACGGCCAGACCGGACCGCCGACCCACGTCGAGATCGCCTTCCGCGACACCGGCCATGGCATGAGCCGGGAACAGCAACGCCGCGCCTTTAGCGCCTTGCTGCGGACCACCAAGGCCAAGGGCACCGGCCTGGGCCTGGCCATTGTCGCCCGCATCATCGAGGCGCATCATGGGCGCATTACGGTCACCTCGCGTCCGGGCCAAGGCACCACCATGCGGGTCCTCCTGCCCGTGGCCTCCCCGCGCGACCACACGCCGCCCGCCTCCGCGACGGGCGCGGGCGACCCCTTGCCGGCGCCGGACTAAACCCGGGTGGGCGGGACGGTGTCGTCAGCGTGCTCGGGGCAGCCCCGGCCGGCGAGCCCCGCGGCGCTCGTTGACGCGAGGCTGGCGAACCGCGCTCGGGCGTCGGGGCGGCGAGCCGCGTGGCCGCGCCGAATCGCTTGCC
>JAJXTA010000592.1 GCA_021784265.1 bacterium
GGGGTGGCGGCCCGGGCGGTCGAGGTGCCCAGCATCGGCCACACCAGGGCGCAGGCCGACAGCAGGGCCGCCAGGCGGCGGTGGGTGAACCAAGTGGTCATGCGGCGCACTATAGCTTCGGTCGCGGGTCCGCCAAGCTCGGAGTGAGTGACGGCCCCAGGCGGGAGGCCGGCCGTGCCCGGGAGGGGCTGGCTGTGGAGGCGCGGCAACCCGAGGCAGGGAGCGCCGGCTCAGTCCTTGCCACTCAGTCGGCCCCCACGAAGGTCAGCCGGCCGGTGACGCCCTCGGTCGCCGCGGCGCGCGAGCCGCGCACCCTTAGACCTGATAGGGCGGGCGATAGTGATAATCCAGCCATTGATTCGCGGCGGGATGATTGACGAAGCGCTCGGCTTGGGCGTCCCAATCGAGCACCGATTTGGTGCGGTGCGCGATGTTGGCGATCAGGGTCGCGGTGGTGCTCCGGTGGCCGATCTCGATGTCACAGTTGCACGGCTGGCGGCTTTTCACGCAATCGAGAAAGTTGCGGGCGTGATGGCGGGTGTCCGAATCCCCACGGACCATTTGCGCGGCGATCAGGGTTGCTTCGCCGGTACGGTAGCCGCGTTCGTAGGCGCGGTTGGTCGGCGTGCGGGCCGGATAGGCATGGGGGCTAAGGGCGTCGGGGACGACCTGATAGCCGTCCCCTTGGAGGTAGAGGGTGCCTTTGGTGCCGCGGAACTCGATGTCGGCGCCGTGCAGGCCGGCCGGGGCGGCGGTGGCGTCGAACTGGGAGAAGGTGACCAAGGTGCCGCCGGCGTATTGCCAGAGGACCTCGAGGGTATCGGGGATCTCGCGGTTGTCGTCGATGGCCACCTTGCCGCCCAGGGCGGTGACGGTTTGTGGGGCGGTTTGGCCGAGCGCCCACTGGATGAAATCCAGGTAATGGACGCCGAAGTTGGTGAGTTGGCCGCCGGAGTAGTCGTAGAACCAGCGGAACCGGTAAAAGGTCCGGTTGAGGTTGTAGGGCACCTTGGGAGCGGGTCCCAACCAGGCTTCCCAGTCCACGTCGGCGGGCGGGGTCCCGTCGGGAGGCTTGCCGATCCCCTTGGGCCATTCGTTTTCGATATGGAACGCCCGAGCGACACTAATTTTTCCCAGCGCGCCGCTCCGAATCAGTTCGGCGGCCTCGCGGCAGACGGGGGCGGACCGGCGGTGGATGCCCACTTGGCAAACCCGCCCGTGTTGCCGGACGGCCTCGACCATGCGTCGCCCCTCGGCGACCCGCAAGGCGAGCGGTTTCTCGACATAGACATCCTTGCCCGCCTGGCAGGCGTGGATGGTCTGGAGGGCATGCCAATGGTCCGGGGTGGCGACCACCACCGCGTCGATGTCCTTGGCGTCCAGGAGCTGGCGATAGTCCTTGAACTGGCGGGGGTGGGTCCCGATCTTGTGAGCCGCGAAATCCAGATAGGGCTGGTAGAGGTCACAGATGGCAACGACCTCCGCGTCCGCCTGCCGCAAGAAGGCGTCCAGCACTTGGTCCCCTCGATTGCCCAAGCCGATCCAGCCCAGGCGCACCCGCGCGTTGGCACCCACGACGCGGCCGGCCGCGAGCAGCGCGCCGGTGCCGGTGAGGGCGACGGTTTTGGTGAAATCCCGGCGTGTCAACTGCTTCATAGGCATGGCGATGGTCCCAAGCTACCCACCGGGTGAGGGGATGCAACCCCGGAAGCGTCCACGCTCCGCGCTAGGCGGGTCTGGGCGGCGGGCGGCGCTGTTTGAGCATGCGCAATCCGTCGCGCAGGTAGAGCACCCCGGAGATCAGAGTGCCCACGGTGGCGCCAAGGGCCCAGACCCGCAGCCAGTCCAGGTCCAGCTTGAAGAGGGCCCAGAGGACGCAGGTCATTTGCAGCACCGTGGCGATTTTGCCGGTGATGGGCGGGCGCACCGTGCCGTGGCCCACCAGGTAGTTCACCAGGACCATGAGCAAGAGGAGGACCACGTCCCGGCACAACACGGTGGCCGTCAGCCAGAGGGGGATCCGGTCCAGGCGTGGGCCATTGTCCAGACTCAGCACCACCAAGCCCAGCACGAGCAGGAGTTTATCGGCCAGCGGATCGAGCAGGGCGCCCATCTCGGAGCGCTGGTTGAACCGGCGCGCCACGTACCCGTCCACGCCGTCACCCACGGCCGCGGTGGTGAACAGGAGAATGGCCAGCCAGCGGTGAGCTTCGCGGCCGGTGCCGATGTAGGCGAGCAATTCGACCACGAAGAGGGGCACCAGGAGGATCCGCCCGATGGTGATCCAGTTGGCGGTGGTCATTCGCACGACCGTTATCCTCTCCGAGACTGGGCTGAGACGTCAACTCCGCGCGGCACCCGCGGCGGGGGGGAGCCGGCCGGGACCGAGCCGGGTCAACCGAAACAGCCGGCGATCACCCGGAGGTTGGCGCGGTTCACCAGGGCACGCAGGCGCAGGTTGGGAAAGAGTTCGTCGGCCCGCTGTTGGGCGGCGCTGACCTCCGCGTCGCCCAGCCGAGGCAGGAGTTGATCACGCGGCGCGCGCGCCTCGGGATGACCGAGGGCTTCGGCGAGGACGTACCACTGGTAGGCCTCGGCCGCGTGGGCGCCGGTTGGCGAGGCCGCCTCCAGGCGGCGGGCCAGCGCGCACATGGCGTCGAGGTCGCCGGCGAGGGCCGCCGCCCGCGCCTGGTCCCAGGAGCGCTCCTCCTGGGGGCCGGGAGCCCCCGGAGCCACCGCCGGTCGGCCTCGGCTGTCTTGGGACGCGGGGGCTGGCCCCGCCGCGGCGCGTTGGGACCATCGGGCGGCGTGGCTGAAGTTCTGGGGCAGACCCAGCCCTTCCTCGAAGAGTTTGGCGAGGACGACTTGGGCTTCGCGCAGACCCTTCTCCGCCGCGACCTGGACCAAGAGGGCCGCGAGGGTTGGGTCGCGCGCGACGCCTTCGCCACGCAGGTAGCGCAGGCCAAGCTGCAACTGTGCCGGGGCCTCCCCGTGCTCGGCGGCCGCGACGAGCGCGGCCAGCGGCGGCGTCAGAGGCGCCGACGCCGTGCCGGCGGCCAGGATCGGGGCGGGAGGGGGCGGTTGCGAGGCCTTGTGCGCCGCCGTCACGCCCGCGGTGGGGGGAGACAGGCGGCCATTGGCGGCTAGGGACTGGAGGGCCTCCCGGGCGTCCTGATCCCCGCCGGCCGCGGCGCGGCGGTACCAGCCCAGCGCCTCATGCAGGTCTTGCGGCACTCCCTCGCCAAACTCATAGCAGTAACCGAGGTTGAACTGGGCCTCCGCGTGGCCTTGCTCCGCCGCCAGCCGGTAATACCGCACCGCCTGAGCGGGGTTCTGGGCGACGCCTTGGCCCCGGGCGTAG
>JAJXTA010000593.1 GCA_021784265.1 bacterium
GTCAACCAACTGCTGGTGCGGCGCTGGGAGGGGGTGGGGGCGGCGCTGGCGACGATGGTCGATTTCGGGCTCTTGAACCTCTCGATCTGGCTTCGGGCCCTTCACCTGCTCCACCGCCAGGAAGCCGCCGAGAGAGTTCGCCCACCAGGATCGGTGGCTACGGCCGTTGTCCACTGATGCCCCGGGTGCCGGGCATGACCCTCCTCACCCGGGCGGCGCGGGTGGGCCGGCGGGTGGTGAGCCGGGCGCTGGCCCGGTCGCGTGATCGGCGGGGCGCAACCTATGCCCACAACCTCGCGGGCGGCCCGCTCCACCGCTATCTGGGCCGACCGCCGCTCCCGCTTCTCCGGGCTAATGAGGAGTGCTTCCTGGCCTTGGCGCGACTCTACACCGAACACCGCTTCGACCTCCTGGGCAGCGGCTGGGTCCGGGTCGCCCACGGTCTGGCGTGCGCCGGCTTGGAAGGCCACCGCTATCCACCGGGACCGGCGGTCCAGGCCGACTCTGGCAGCGCCTGGCTCCGAGGCCGCCTTAACCCCGCCAACCTTCCGGAGGCCCAGCGGATTTGGGGCTTGATCGATCCCGGGTACGTCCCCATCGATTGGCAGCTCGATTTCAAGTCCGGCTTCCGGTGGTCCGAACAGACCTGGAGCGGCGACCTCCGGTTCGGCCAGCAGCCGGGTGCGGACATCAAAGTGCCGTGGGAGCTGAGCCGGATGCAGCACCTCCCGATGCTCGCCTGGGCGCGGTTCTTGACCCGGGGCGATCCAGCCGGGCCGGGGCCCGTGGCGGCGCAACCTGCCGCCCTCGAGGCGGCCCGCCTGGACTGCCCCTACGCCCGCGAATTCCGGAACCAAGTCCTGGATTTCATCGCTGCTAATCCCCCCCGGTTTGGCGTCAATTGGGTCTGCCCCATGGACGTGGCCATCCGGGTGGCCAACTGGCTGGTGGGGTGGGATTTGTTTCACGCTGCCGGCGCCCGGTTCGACGCCGCGTTCGAGGCGGTGTTGACCCGGAGCGTATGGGAGCACGGCCGCCATTTGACCCGCCATCTGGAATGGAACGACCGGTTTCGCGGCAACCACTATCTGGCGAACCTCGTCGGCCTGCTCTTTGCCGCCGCTTATCTCCCGTGCGGCCCCGAGACCGAGTGTTGGTTGGCGTTCGCCGCCCAGGAACTGGCGGCCGAGGTGCCATTGCAGTTCCATCCCGAAGGCAGCAATGCCGAGGCCTCGACCTGCTACCACCGCCTCTCCGCCGAGATGGTGTTGTACGGGACGGCGTTGCTCCTGAGCCTGCCGGAGGAGAAGCGGCGCGCCCTGCGCGCGTACGATGCGCGCGCGTGGGAGGGGGTGCGGCCGCTGGCCCCGGGCCCGTCACCGCTCGTCGGTCCTGGGGGCTTCGCTGACGCCGTCTGTCTGCCGGAGGCCTACTGCCGGCGTCTGGCAGGCATGGCCAGATTTGTCCGGGACATCACGCGGCCGGATGGCCTGGTGCCCCAGTTCGGCGACAACGACAGCGGCCGGTTCTTGAAGCTCCATCCGGTGTGCCGCCGGCTCCGCGTGGCGGAAGCCAAAGCGCGCTTCGCCAACCTTCAAGGTTGGACGGGGCTGCCCGACGACGACGAGTACTGGCTCGAGGAACACCTGGACCACCACCATCTGCTCGCCGGCCTCGCCGCGCTGTTCGGACAGGCCGCCCCGCCCACGGACGGCCAGGGCGCCTCGCTCGAGCATTGGGCCGTCGCCCACTTGGTGGGCGGCAGGAGCTTGGTGGAACCGGCGCCGGCAGGGACTCTATTCTCACCTCAGCATCCCGCTTGGGAACCGGGCCCAGAGGTTGGCCCGCCGTCCGGCGGAGACGCGCGGGAGGACTCCAACCGCACCCCGGCTCTGGATTTCCTGGACGGCCTCGCCCTGGCCGCGTACCCCGAGTTCGGCCTCTATATCTTCCGGTCGAAGTCGCTCTACCTGGCGGTGCGTTGCGGCGGGGTGGGCCAGGGCGGCGTGGGCGGACATGCGCACAACGACCAGATGTCGTTCGAGCTCGCGGTCAACGGGGTGCCGGTCGTAGTGGACCCCGGCACCTACCTCTACACCCCGCTGCTGGAGCGCCGCAACCAGATGCGGGCCACCGCCGCCCACGCCACGTGCGCCCCGCCCGGCCGGGAGCAGAACCCCCTGCCGGAAGGGCTCCGCGGGTGTTTCCGGCTGCCTGACTGCGCCCAGGCCCGCGTGGTGGCCTGCGACGCCCGCTCGATCACCATGAGCCACACCGGCTTCGGCGGAGAATGCCGCCGCATCCTCCGCATCGAGCGTGAGGCCGTCCATGGCCTGGATGAGCGGCAAGCTGAGGAGCCGATCACCGCCGTCTTTCCACTGCGGGGCGGATGCCGTCCTGACGGGGCGGGCGGTGGCGGCGCTCGGCTCCTCGCCGGGCCGGCGCTGCGCCTGGAGCTAACCGCCGAAGGTGGCACTTATGCGCTTGAATCGTCTCTTTCTTCGCCAGGCTACGGGCTTGCCGAGGTTGGTGTGACCTTGCAGTTCCTGGAGCTTGGAGGGCGGCTAACTTGGTCGTTGCGGTGCGAGCCGCGGCAAGGCGGCTGAGGGCGCCGAGTCGTACACCGTGCTCGTCGAGAACCGGCCGTGCGGCGTCTGTCGTGCTCCTGCCATGACTACCGCCACCGCGTGACGGTTGGGGGCGACGCTCCACCACCGCCGAATCATCCGTCTATGATATCCAGCATCGGACCACTCTTCTTCCTTCTTGCCGTCGGCTTCGTGGCTCTGGCGAACCCATTTGGGCCCGCGCGGTTGGGGGCTACGAGCGGGGTTGGACTCTGCGTAATGGCGACCACCGGCGTGGCGTTGTTCTTCGCGCACCCACCAAACTGGCGAGTAAAGGTGGCCAGGCCACTCGGGCTCGTTGTCGTCGTTGTTGGCGGTAGCGCGATGATCGTTGCTTGGATGATTTACATCGTTCATGTTTACGGATTCTCGGCTGCTTACTTATATGCGCAAGGAGAAATGGCTCCCGACGCTATTCTCCACGCTCAGTATCGTGATCTGATGCCACTGAAGGCTTGGTTCTGTCCATTGAACATCGTGTTACTGGTGTCATCGGCCTTGGTTGTCACAAACGGGGAGGCGCTGGGTTGGCGGCGGGCGGTGGTAATGATCAGCGGTGCGGTTCAGGCCCTCGTGACGATCGCCTTTGTCGCACTCTACGAGACGAGGTACATTCTGATTTGGTCGCTCCTTTACCTGGTAATCATTATGTACCCTACTGTGAAAGCCCTGATCAAGCGGGCAATGAACGGATGGCTGCTTGGGAGCTGTGCTCACTAACTAAACTACTTAT
>JAJXTA010000594.1 GCA_021784265.1 bacterium
GATCTGGAAGTCGATGCGGGCGGCGCGCTCGGCTTTGGCCAGGACCTTGACCTTGACCTCGTCGGCCACCACCAGCGAGTCCGGAGGGACGCTGGTGGTGAGGAACACATTGGCGCCGATGGTGCTACCGGCCCCCACGACCGTGTCGCCGCCCATGATGGTCGAACCGGCATAGACGGTGACGCGGTCCTCGAGGGTTGGGTGGCGCTTCTGGCCGCGCAACTGCTGGCCGCCGGAGAGGGAGCGGGCCACCAAGCCCACGCCTTGATAGAGCTTGACGTGGCTGCCGAGCACGCACGTCTCGCCGACCACCGTCCCCGTGCAGTGATCGACGAAGAAATGCGAACCAATGCGCGCCCCGGGATGAAGGTCCAGGCCGGTGCGGGCGTGGGCCCACTCGGTCATGATGCGCGGAATCAAGGTGATCTGGTGCTGGTAGAGCAAATGGGCCATCCGTTGAACGGCGATCGCCTCGACGAAAGGGTAGGCCACGATGATCTCTTCCTTGCTGAGGGCGGCCGGGTCGCCGTTGTAGGCCGCCTCGACATCGGTTTGCAGCAGCTCGCGGATGTCGGGCAAGTGCCCCAGGAACTCCGTCCCCACGTGCCGGGCCAAGGCGCGCAACTCGCTCCGCCGGGTGCCGGTCGGCGGGGCGTATTCCAGGCTCTTATCGATTTCGTCTTCCAGCCGGCCCTGCACCGCGTCCATGAGGGTGGCGGTCTCCACCTTCAGTTCGGACGAATGGATGATGCGCTGGTCAAAAAAGCCGGGGAACAGAAGCCGGAGCAAGTCCTGGGTGACCTGGGCGATGGCGGACTTGGACGGCAGGTTTTTGCCATCCAAGTGGTTGATGCCGCCCGCCCGGGCATAGGAGGCCAGCAGCCGGTCGGTCAGTTGCGTGACCGTGGTCTTCACACGCCTGCACTATCCGGCAGGTGAGGGGAGAACGCAAGCGCAGAGGGCTTCGACCACTGGCGTGAGCTCGAGGTTTGTCAGGCAGCGCAGATCGACCGGACATTCCCGGCGAAAGCAAGGGGAGCAGGGGACCGGGGCGCGGAGAATCCGGTGCGCCGGGTCGCCCGGCAGGCCCGGGCCGGTCAACGCCGGGGCGGTGCTGCCGAAGAGGGCGACCACGGGGGTGCCCAAGGCCGCGGCGACATGCATCGGCCCCGTGTCATTCGTGAGTAAGGCCCGGCAGGAGCGGAGCAGGGCGCAGAGCTGGCGCAAGGTGGTCTGGCCCGCCAGGTTCAGCACCGGGACCGGCGCGTCTTTCGCGGCGCCGCCGGCGATCTGGCCGGCGATGGCTTCCGCCAGGGAGGCCTCGCCGGGACCCCCAAAAACCACCCAACCGCATCGAAGACGGCGGTGGACCTCGAGGGCGGTGGCGGCAAAACGGTCTGCCGGCCAGCGTTTGGCGGGGCCGTATTCGGCTCCGGGATTTAAGCCGAGCCAGAGCCGGCCCGGTGCGTCGCGTGGGGCGAGGCCGAAGCGTCTCACCGCCTCGATCACCTCGGCCTCGCTGACCACCAGGCGGGGCGCGATAGGCGTTGGGTCGGCCCCAAGGGCTGCCGCCAAGTGCAGGTAATGATAGAGGTGGTGCGCTTCCCCGCCCTCACTCGCGCTGGGCGCCGGTGACGGTGAGGCGGCGAGCAACCGGCGGACCTCTGCCGCCGACCGCTTGCGCATACGTCCGCCCTCGGTTCGCGGGGGCAAGGGGTGAGTGAGCCACCAACGCCGCCAACTGGCGGCGTAGCCCACCCGGATCGGAATCCGCCCCCGCCACAGCTCGAGGGCCGCGCGCGGGGAGTTGGGAAAAACCAGGCCGGCCTCGTAGCCATGCCCGCGGAGCTGACGGCCCACGCGCCACGGGTTCTCGCCCCTGCCGATGAGGAGGACGGCATCGATGGCGGGATGGCCGGCCCAGAGATCGGCCAGTTTTTCGGGTGTCAGGAGCGAGATATGGGCCTGCGGCTGGGCCGCGCGCAAGCGCAGGAGGGCGGGGGTGGTCATCACCGCGTCGCCCAACCAATTGACTCCGCGGACCAGGATCCGCTGCCAAGGTCCTCGTGCGGTGGTCATGCCGTCGGAGGGTTGGAGCCGGAAGACGAAGCCGGGCTAGGCGGCGGGCGCGGCCACCGGGGGTGATCCCACGGGTGAGTCTGCGGGTGGCCTGGGTCTTTTGGCGGGTTTCCAGCGGTTGTGCACCCAAAACCAGTTGGCCGGGTCCCGGCGGACGGCCGCCTCCAGCGCGCGGTTAATGTCTTGGGTGATCGCGGCCACGCTTCGCGGCTGGCCCGCCTCGAGGATGGGGATTTCCTCCCCCACCTCGATGCGCCACCGGCCCAAGCCGACCCGGTAGCAGATCGCGGGAAAGAGTGGACAGCGATAGCGAAGGGCGAAGACCGCCGGGGCGGCGCTGGTCGCGCAATCACGGCCCAGAAACGGCAGGCGCAGGCCTTTGTCGCCCGCGTGCTGATCCGCCAACAAACCAAGCATGAGCCGCTGCTGGTTCATCGCCTCGCGCAACGCCCGGGCCCCCGTCCGCCGCTCGAAGTACCAACAGCCCGAGTGTTGGCGCAAGCGCAAGAGGTAGGCATTGAGCCACTCCGGGGCTACCGCCCGATACGTCGCGGCGAACTGGAACTCGGGTAGGAACTGCCCCGCATACGGGTAGAGCTCGAAATTGCCGAAGTGGCCGGTCACGACCACCCGCCCGCGCTCGGCGTGGCACGCCGGGGACCGGAATCGTTCGAACCCCACCAGGGTCAACACTTGCCGGACCTGGGCGGGGGTCAGGCTGCAGATCTTCAGGCTGCAGGCAAACGTCTCGCCGATGCGCCGGAAGTTCTCTCGCGCCAACGCCCGGACTGCGGCCGGGGACCGCTCCGAACCGAAACAGGCGGTCAGGTTGCGAAGGGCCATGCGGCGATGCCGGGCATCCAGCCAGTAAGCCAGCCCTCCGCCCCAACGGCCCAGCCGGCCCACCAGCCCCAAGGGCAGTCCCTGGAGCACACCGACCAGTGCCCGGACGATCAAGTATAAGAACCGTTGCATCAGCCAGCCGGAAGCATGCGCGGTGCCCGCCGCCAAGGGAATCCTGAAGTTGAGCCGCTCGCGACCGCGCGAGCGCTGACCACGGTTTCCTTTGGTCCAGGGCGATGGCGCCGCGAAGGTGCGGGAGCCGTGGGTTTGGGGGATGCCGAGATGGACGTTGAGGCTCTGAGTCATCCCGCTGGTGGGCGGCCGCGCCAGCGGCGGGCGAACGTGGGGCTGGAGTTTCTGGAGCGGGAGTCGATCCCCTCCAGCGCGTGGGTCCGGGTCATCCGCTTTGCGGGGCCGCGGCGGCGGCAGTATCAAAAG
>JAJXTA010000595.1 GCA_021784265.1 bacterium
GCGGGGTGTTCCCAATCAAGGTCAACCAGTTGCGGGAGGTCGTCGAGGAGATCCTCGATGCCGGCAGGCCCTTCCAATTCGGCTTGGAGGTGGGGAGCAAGCCGGAGCTGTTCGCCGGCTTGGCCCTCCAAAGCCAGGTCGGCAGCCTCATCGTCTGCAACGGCTACAAGGACGCCGCCTTCATCCGCATGGCCCTCATGGGGCTGAAATTGGGCAAGAAGGTCATCTTGGTGGTCGAGAAGCTGGAGGAGCTGCGCCAGATCCTCACCGTCTCCCGCCAGGTGGGGGTCGAGCCACTGCTGGGGGTGCGCGCTCGGCTCCTGAGCAAGAGCGCCGGCAAGTGGGCCGACAGCGGGGGCGAAAACGCCAAGTTCGGCCTCAACACGGCGGAGCTGCTCGCCGCCGCCGAGCTGCTGCGGGGCGAGAACCTGGCCCACTGCTTCAAACTCCTCCATTTCCACATCGGTTCCCAGGTGCCGGACATTCTGACCATCAAGAAAGCGGTGCAAGAGGCGGCCCGGTTCTACGCCAAGCTCTACAAGATGGGCTTTGGCATCGAGTACCTCGACGTGGGCGGGGGCCTGGGGGTGGATTACGACGGCAGCCGCTCCGCCTTCGACAGTTCCACCAATTACACCCTCCAGGAATACACCAACGACATCGTCTATTACGTGGCGGACGTCTGCAACAGCGAGAAGGTCCCGCACCCGGGCCTGATCAGCGAGAGCGGGCGGGCCATTGTCGCCCACCACAGCGTCCTCATCGTCGAGGTGTTCGGCGCCATCGGCAAGACCCGCGCCGGAGATCCGGCCGCCTACGGCGACAACGAGCATCCGCTCGTCAAGGAGCTGTTGGACATCCGCAAGAACCTGGCGCGGCTCAACAAGCTGGAGGCCTACCACGACGCCCTCGAGCGGAAGGAAGACGCCCACAACATGTTCACCCTGGGGGTGCTCGAGTTGCCCGACAAAGCCAAAATCGAGAACCTCTACTGGGAGATCAGCCAGGCCGTCGTGCGCAGCTTCCGGGACCAGGCCTATGTCCCGGAAGAAATCCGCAAGCTCGAAGACAGCCTGGGCGACCAGTACCTGTGCAATTTCTCCGTCTTCCAGTCGTTGCTGGACCACTGGGCCTTGGGCCAGCTTTTCCCGGTGATGCCCGTCAGCCGCCTCAACGAGCGGCCCACCCGCGAGGCCACCCTGGTGGACATCACCTGCGATTCCGACGGCCAGATCAACCAGTTCATCGACCTCAACGACGTCCGCGACACCCTCCCTCTCCACCCCCTGAGCGCCAACGGCAATGGCCAGCCCGAGCCCTATTACCTCGGCTTTTTCCTCATGGGCGCCTATCAGGACATCATGGGGGACCTCCACAACCTCTTCGGGCGCGTCAACGAAGTCCACGTCTTCCTCGATCCCGACGAGCCCTCCGGCTACTACGTCGAAGAGATCATCGAGGGCACGACCATCGTCCAGGCCCTGGCCTCCGTCCAGTATGACGAGAACGAACTCAAGCGCCAGATGAAGGCCCAGATGGACGCGGCCATCAAATCCGACCAGCTCAAGCCGTCCGAAGCCATGCGCCTGCTCGACGACTACGAACGGGGGCTCAAAGAATACACCTACCTCACCATCTGAAGCCCCACCCACGGCCGGCCCCAGCCCCGCCCGCCGAGTTGGCCGCCCGCTTGTCCTTGTGCCCTCGACGTCCGATCTCCCTGCGCCGCCGGTGAGCCCCGCCCCGCCGCCGCCCGAGCTGATGCGCTCCCTGAGCCATTTGGTGCGGGGGCTGGCGGCCTTGTTCTGGGGGTTGCCGCTTTCCCTGATCGTCAGCGTCCAGACTGGCCTAACGACGCTCCTGGCCCCGTTTGGCGTCCTGCCCCCCATCGTCGCCAATGCGGTGCTGGTCTATGGCCTCCTGCAACTGGCCCAATTCCAAAAGCAAGAGCGCGTCTGGCGCCGGGCCTTGGAGCGGACCCAGATCATGGCGTTGGCCTGCCTCGGGCTGGCCCCGTTCCTTTACTGGTGGCGGGTGATGCCCTATGTGATCCATTACTGGCTGGCGGTTTCGTTGCTGGGCGTGTGCGGCCTGTTGTTTCTCTTCAACCTCAACCTGGCGTTGCAACGCCTGGCCGCGATGCTGCCGGACGAAACTTTGCGGCTCGAAACCAAGCTCTTTACCACGCTCAACCTCTACCTGGTCGTGGCCGTCCTTTTCCTGGCCTCCGTCATCATCGTGGTCGGGCTCCGCCCGCGGCCCACCCCGTGGTTGATCCCCCTGCTCTATGTCTTGGCCCGGGTCCGGCTGATCCTGCTCCTGTTGTTGACGCTCCTGCCCGTGGCCCTGACGATGGCGCTGCTGTGGAAGATCAAGGAGGCGATTCTGGCCAGTGTCTTCGGGCCCGCCAACCCGGACCCGGCCAGCGGCGCCTGACCCTGCCGAGCGCCCGTACCGCGGGGGCGGGCTCAGGTGTTCACGTGCACCACCTTGGCCGGGGCAAATCCGTTGAACCAAGTGGCGGAGGCGGCGCCGTAGGCCCCGATGTTCTCCGCATACACCAAGTCCTCCAACTCCAACTCCGGCAAGTCCTCGGAGAGCGAGATCGTGTCCAGCGCGTCGCAGGTCTGCCCGAAGACGGCGCAGACTTCCCGTTTCCCGCGCTTGAAGGCCTTCAGGTGGTATTGGCAATGGTCGAAGATGATCCCGGAAAACGTGTGATACACCCCGTCGTCGATGTAGTAGCACGTCTTCCCCTCCCGGCGGGCCTTGCCGACGATCCGCGCCACGCACGTGGCGGCGGTGGCCACCAGGAAACGCCCCGGCTCGGCGATAATCTCCAGGTCGGCGGGAAAGAGCCGGTCGATCTCCGCGTTGATCTTGTGCGCCAGGGCCTTGAACGGCTTGACGTGGCGGTTGTAGGGGGCGGGAAAACCGCCGCCGATGTCCAGGATTTTGATCGGGTGCCCCCGATCCTTGGCCTCCTGCATCACCGCCGCCGCCGTATTGAGCGCCTGCACGAAGTTCTCGAAGTTCGTGCATTGGCTGCCGACGTGGAAACTCAGCCCTTCGACCACCAACCCCAACCGGAAGGCCTCCAGGATCAGGTCCACCGCCTCGCCGGGGTCACACCCGAACTTGGAGGAGAGCTCGACCATCGACCCGGTGTTGGGCACGCGCAGGCGCAGCACAACCCCGGCGTGGGGGGCGTACTGGCGGATTTTTTTCAGCTCGTTGAGGTTGTCGTACGTGACCAGGGGGCGGTACAGGTCCAGTGCCTGGACCGTCGCTTTGGGCTTGGGGGGATTGGCGTAGATGAGCTTGTCCCAGATGAAGTCCTGCTGCGCCTTGGGCGG
>JAJXTA010000596.1 GCA_021784265.1 bacterium
GCAGCGGACCCGCTGTTTCTCCTTTATGATCCAATCTGGGTGTGGGCGGGCCTCATCGGCCTGCCGGTGCTGGTGACGACCCTGCTTTGGTTGAGTCATGAGAACTACCCGCACTTCGAGGAGAGCGGGAGGCTGTGGCGGCGCAACGCGCTCGTGCTGGGGGGGGCCTATGCGGCGATCCTGGTGGCCGCACCGGCGGTCTATGGCCGCGCATGGGAATGGCTGTGGCCGTTGGAGCCCCAGCCTGGTCCCGCTCGTTTCTCGCCGGCCGAGCCGGTGACCCTTCAGGCTAGCCCCATCCTGATCAGCGTCGGTCTGCCCGACGGCCGGGTGTGGCTGAATCCGGTGGGATCAAAGCCTTCGAGTCCCCTCTACAATCTTCTGAAACCCACGGAGCCGGGGGCGTTCCTGAGTGCGCGGCGGCAGTGGCCGGTGAACGTGGACCAGGCACACTTCGCCCCCGGGTCCAACTGGGCGCGGATTGCCCTCAGTTGGCGAGGGGTCGCCGGGATTCAGCGGGATGGCAGTTTGTGGTTCCTGCCCCATCGTCCTTCGGGGCAAGCAGCGGGCCCACCGGTGCGTGTCGGCGCGGAAACGGATTGGCGGGCGGCGGCCGGCCAGTTGTTGTTGAAAGGCGACGGCACGCTGTGGGCTAGCCCCGGTGAGTACCACAACAAGAAGCGGCACACGGTAGTGGCCGAGCCGCCGGCGCGCATCGGCTCCGATTCGGACTGGGCGGAGCTGCTTCATGGCCCTTTCGGAACCTATGCGCGGAAGGGTGATGGACGCGTGTATATCTGCACGCCTCGTGACACCGGTGAAACGTACGAGTTCGAGCTGGGGCGGTTACCGGACTTGGACGGCGCGCGTTGGCTAGCGGTGTCGGAGGCGGGAATGAGCGAGGGCGTTTTCTTCGTCGGCGTCAGCGTGGATGGCAGGCTGTGGGTCTGGTTGTCCACCGATCCCCGTCGGCCCAGCGGGACGACCGCCGCTGCCGGCAGAAGAACCCAGCTCGGGCGCGAGCGGCAGTGGAAGACGGCTCTCCTCACCTTCCGCGGGTTGTATGCGCTCGCCACCGACGGCACGTTGTGGCGATGGGACGTGCGGTGGCCCCGCCGTGGCTTTGCCGACTCGATAGTGCGCGGCGAGCCGCATCAACTGGGCCGCCGTTCGGATTGGTGTGCCCTCGGCGAGGGGCTTTGGGGTGGGGGCGTGCTGGCCTTGGCCGCCGACGGCGGCATTTGGCTCTGGGACGAAGAGGCGATCAATCCATGGCTGGCACGGTCGCGTCGGCCGCGCCTGGTCACCCGCGTCGGGACGGGCACGAACCAGAGCGAACCGTAGCGGTTAGACCCGCAACGACGGCGGGCTGCCGCCGGCGGCGCGCCCCGCACGAGCGGCGGCGGAACTCTCCAGGCGACAAATGGACGCCGGGTGTTCCGTTGCGCCGCGCCGTCGCGTTCGCGGCTGCGACCAGCGCCGCGCGCGTCCAACCGCGGAGCGAGTGTAGGGGGCGAGTTGGGCGCTCTGGTCCTGGCGCGCCCTAATCGATAGTCAGTGTGACCGTGGTGCTGCGGATCAAGGACCCGCTGGCGCCGGTGATGGTCAGAGTGAAGGTGCCACGGGCGGCGTTGGTCTTGGTGCTGACGGTCATGGTCGAGGAACCGGACGTGGCGATGGAGGCAGGTTTGAAGGAGGCGCTGGCACCACTGGGCAATCCACTCACGCTCAAGCCGACGGTGCCGGTGAACCCACCCGTTGGGGTGACGGTGACGGTGTAGGACGTGCTATGCCCGTGGCGGACGGTGCGGGAGGTGGGCGTGGCGGAGATCGAGAAATCGGGGGTGGCCACGGCCAAGGTCACGTTCACGGTGTGGGTGAGCGTGCCGCTTGATCCGGTGATGGTCAGCGTCGAGGTGCCCAGGGGGGTGGCGCCCGACGTCGTGATCGTTAGCGTTGCGCCGCCCGACCCCGTGACGGAGCCAGGGTTGAAGGAGGCCGTCGCGCCGCTCGGCAGGCCGCTGATGCCCAGCCCGACCACGCCGGTGAAGCCGCCCGAGGCGCTCACCGTGACGGTGTAGGTAGCGCTACCACCGGGCGCGACGCTCAGGGAGCCGGGCGAGACCGAGAGGGAAAAGTCGGGAGTCGGCGAACCCAGCGCGCCTACCAGGTTATTGGCGACGGGGGTTCCGATTCCGGTGACCAGGTCGTAGCCCGGTCCGGCCAGATCGTCCGGGTCCGGCCCGTTATTGCCCTGGGTGACGTCGTAGAAATAGGTGGGGTTGATGGCATAGGGGGGCGTGGCGCTGTCTTGGGCCACGGCGTAGAGGGCGGCAGCCGCGCCCGAGAGGGTGCCGGAGGAGCCGCGTTGTTGATTCACCAGGGCGATGGTCGCCGCCCATTGCGGCGCCCCCACGCTGGTGCCGCCGACGGCGTACCAACCACCGTTGTAGGCGTCGTACACCAGCACCGCCGTGTTCGGATCGGCCACATAACCGACATCCGGGACGCCACGCACGCTCGGCCAGCCCGGGGCGAACCAGCCCGCTTGCCAGGTCGGCTGGGCGTACACCGTGCTGAGGCCGCCACCGCTGCCGGACCAGGCGGTTTCCGCGGACCGGTTGTTGCTCCCATCCAGATAGAGGCTGGTGCCCCCCACGCTCAGCACGTAGGGGGATACCGCCGGCCACTCCACCCCCTCGCTGCTATCGCCGGCCGAGGCGACGAAGGTGACCCCGGGGACGTTGAAGTGGGTATCGTCGGCGGTTTCACCGCCGAACTCCGACCCGCCCCAGCTCATCGAGACGACGGTGGCCCCGTTCTGGACCGCGGCATCCACCGCGGCCAGGAGGTCGTTGTTGCTGGCCGATTTGGCCACCGAGAGGAGCAGGTTGGCGCCCGGGGCGATGGCGTGGGCCCACTCGACATCCAAGGCGGTCTCCAACGCCCAGCCGCCGTTGGCGCCCGTGACCCCGATCACCTGGAGGTTAGCCGCGGGCAAGCCGAACTGCTGGTCGAACGCGACCAGGTCGGATTGGATATCCGGGTTTCCGTAGGCATCGACAATAGCTATGGTTTGGCCGCTGCCATCGCCGGTGATCTGGTCAAAGCCATAGGCATGGCGAATCTGCGCCGGCGTGTAATACACGGCGGTGGCGGGATGGACATTGACATGGAGCGGCGGACGAGCGTGCCCGGGCTGCGGCGGGCCGCTGACTTCGATCTCCTCACCGACAAGCTGGAGATTCGAGGCGAGCAGGAGGGCTAGGGCACACCCGGGGCGAAGGGCGCGGATCGTCTTCATAATGAAACAGGATTGATGACTAATTAAAGCTCACGTTACAAAAGTATCC
>JAJXTA010000597.1 GCA_021784265.1 bacterium
GGCCCGCGTCTGGGTAAGTACGCGGCCTCGGGCAAGCCGCGTCCCATCCAGGGACACAACTTGATTTACGTGGTGCTGGGGACCTTCCTGCTGGGGTTCGGCTGGTTCGGGCTCAACTCCGGCGCGGCGGTGATCGGCCTGGAGGCGGGTTTGGCCGCCGTGGCCGTCAACACGATCCTGGCGTCCGCCGCCGCCACCATCAGCGGCTGCCTGGTGATGCTCTGGGGCTTCGGGAAGCCCGACCCGTCCATTCTCTCCAACGCCTTCCTGGGCGGATTGGTCGCCATCGCGGCCTCGGGCCCCTTCGTTAGCCCGCCCGCGGCGGTGCTCATCGGGGCCGGCGCCGGGGCGCTGGTGGTGTGGGCTGTGTTCTTCTTCGAGGCGAAGCTGCGGATCGACGACCCTGTGGGCGCGCTCTCCGTGCACGGCGTCAACGGGCTTTGGGGCATGCTGAGCGTGGGCTTGTTTGCCAACGGCAGCGCGGGCGCGGGTTGGAACGGGGTGCATCGGTTGACGCACGAGGGGGTGCTCCAGTTGGTGGTCAACGATGGCACCCGCCAGACCTGGGACAAGCTCCAGGCCCTCCGGGCGGCCGGGTGGGTGGACCAGGGCGTCACGGGAGCGCTCGGCAAGTTGTTCGGGGCCCCCGCCAACGACCCTTCCCAGTTGCTCGCCCAGCTCATTGGCGTCGCCGTTTGCCTCGTCGGTGTCGGCGCCTTCGCCTGGGCTTGGTTCAGGCTGGCCAACCGCCTCATCCCGATGCGCTCGGCCCGCGACGACGAGATCGCCGGGCTGGACGGCGCCGAGTTGGGGGTGGCCTGTTATCCGGATTACCAAGTGACCGATAAGTCGTCACCCCGGCCCTTCTGAGGCGCCGCCGGCGGTTCAGGCGCCCGCGTGCGGTCCCCGGGGGGGCTCGACCCGCCGCCTAGACCGAGGGGGCCACCCGTCGCTCCCGGCGCCGGACCTCTTCCTGGAGGGCGCGCAGGGAGAGTTGCATGTCGCGCAAGAAGAGCGCCACCGAGGCCACCAGGCAGACCAGGCTGAGGGCGAAGAGCAGGAGGATGAACAGGTGCAGCGGCACGTCCAGCACTGCCTCCACGAACAGCCCCAGCACCACCAGGCTCACCAGCAGGACGCAGCCCATCGCGCAGGCGATGGAGAGGCGAAGGAGGTGCGCCCGCCGCAGGAGGATCTGCACCTGGTTCTCGACCTGGGCCGCCAGGGCGGGGGTGCCGGCGGCGGCCTCGCGCAACAACCCGCGCAACAGGTCGGTCACCCGGGCAAACCGGTTCGAGAACGACAGGACCAGCAGGCCCACGCCCGAAACCAGGACCACGGGCGAAATGCTCGCCTGCAGCACCCGCGTCAAGCCATCCAGACTCCGGAGGTCCATACCGGCGGGCATGAGAAGGCATTCCGGGCTCGCCGACAAGCCTCTTCCACTCTCCGCCGCGGCCGCCACCGCGCCACCGCCACGGGCCCATAATTGGCTTGCCTTATTCCACCAGGCTCCATTAACTGGGGCTGGTTCGGCTGGCTGACCGGCAGCACGGGCTGCACCCGTCCGTGGACGGGCCCGCTCTTGCCCTCGGCGCGGACATTTTCATTATGCCCCTTTATCGCGAGCAGCATCTCCAGGAAATCTCCAAACAGTTCCGCATCTACGGCCAGATCCTCCACGCCGAGCCCTGCAAGATCGGCCACATCAATGAGACCTACACCGCCACGTACGACCAGGGCGGGGTGCTGGTCCGCTACATCCACCAGAAGATCAACCAGACCGTCTTCAAGAACCCTGGGGCGGTGATGGAGAATATCGTGCGGGTGACCAGCCACATCCGGACCAAGCTGGCTACCCAAGGGGCGCGGGAGGTCACCCGCAAGGCCCTCACGGTGGTCCCTACCCACGACGGCCGCCCCTATTATCAGGACGGTGAGGGCGAGTGTTGGCGCACCTTTGTCTTCGTGGAGAAAGTCCAATCCTTCGAGTCGGTGCAGTCCCCCACCCAGGCGTTCGAGGCCGGCAAGGCCTTCGGCATGTTCCAGAGCCTGCTGGCGGACCTCCCCGGGGCCAGACTCCATGAGACGATCCCCGATTTCCACCACACCCGCAAACGGTTCGCGGCCCTCGAACAGGCCGTCGCGGCCGACCACTGCAATCGCGCCCGCTTCGCCGCCGCGGAGATCGAGTTTGCCCTGGCCCAACAGCCGTGGATCGGCACGCTGTTGGACGCCTTCGCCAACGGAGAGCTCCCGGAGCGGATCACGCACAACGACACCAAATTCAACAACGTGATGATGGACTGGGAGACGGGCCGGGCCATGTGCGTGGTGGACCTGGATACCGTGATGCCGGGCCTGGTGCTGTACGATTTTGGGGATATGGTGCGGACGACCACCAGCTCGACCCTCGAGGACGAGAAGGACCTGACCAAGGTTCACCTGCAAATGCCCATGTTCGAGGCCCTCGCCCGCGGTTACCTCAGCGCCGCCGGCGCCTTCCTTACTCCCGCGGAGAAGGCGCATCTGACCTTCGCTGGCAAACTCATCACTTTCACCATCGGCATCCGCTTCCTCACCGATTACCTGGCGGGTGACGTCTATTTCCGTGTCCACCGCCCTGACCACAACCTGGACCGGTGCCGCACCCAATTCCACCTCGTCCGCTCGATCACGGAGCAGGAGGAGTCGATGCAAAAGTTCGTGGACCGCCTCTAGGCCGGGCGCCGTCGGGGGGAGTGCCGGGGACGGAGCGGATCTGTCGCATCGAGGTTGCGAGGCTCAGCGCCGCTTGGTAGGCTCGGGGAAACCTATGGCTACAGAACCCGCGCTCGTGGCGAAGCGGCATTGGCCCCGGCGGTCCTCCCGCCCGGGGAGGCAACCCTCGGCTTTTGTTCTCTTCCAGGGCTGGTCTCGGTGCCGGGGCGGGGCGTGGGGCTTAGGCGCGCTTGCCGTGCTGGGGATGTTGACGGGGGTGGGTTTCAGCGCCGAGCTGCGGATCGGCATGATTGGGTTGGATACCTCGCACGTGGTGGCGTTCACCGACCTGCTGAACAACCCCGCCAATCGCGAGCACGTGCCAGGCGGGCGCGTGGTCGCCGCGTTCAAAGGCGGCAGCCCGGACCTGGAGGCGAGCTGGTCGCGCGTCGAGGGTTACACCCGCACCCTGCAGAACAAGTACGGGGTCCGGATCGTGGACTCCATCGAGCGCCTGTGCCAGCAAGTGGACGTCGTCATGCTCGAGAGCGTGGATGGCCGGCCCCACCTCGAACAAGCCAAACCCGTCTTCCGCGCCGGCAAACCGATCTTCATCGACAAACCGGTGGCCGGTTCCTTGCGCGATGCCTT
>JAJXTA010000598.1 GCA_021784265.1 bacterium
AGAAATTCCCACGACGCGACGAGTTCGCCCGTCTCCTGGACGAACTGCAAGCGTCCCGCCGCGAGACGCGGGAGCGCTTTGACCAAGTGGACCAGCGTTTCGAGGCAGTGGACCGCCGTTTCGACGCGATGGACCGTCGTTTCGACGCAATGGACCAACGTTTCGACGCAATGGACCAACGTTTCGACGCAATGGACCAACGTTTCGACGCAATGGACCAACGTTTCGACGCAATGGACCAACGTTTCGAGGCCCTCACGGCGGAGGTCGTCGGCCTTCGCCAGTGGATGGAACTGAACGTGGGCGGGCTCCAGAGCCGCGTTGGCCGGCGGTTGGAAGACGTGGTGGCCGGGGCATTCGCGTACGGACTTCGTCGCACCGACATCCAACCCGCCCATGTCCAGCTCCGCCAGCGCATCGTCGATGAGGCTGGCTTGGTCTTCCGTCCCGGCCGCCAGCGCGAAGTTGACGTCATTGCGCTGGGGGCCGAGATCCTGGTTTTTGAGGTCAAGAGTATGGCGGACCGGGACGACATCGAGGACTTGGCGGACAAGGTGACGCTAGTACGGCACCTGCACCCTGACAAGCGAGTCCAGGGCGTCCTCGTGATGCTCGGTGCCGACCATCAGCACCGCGAGCAGTGCGCCACGCACGGACTCCAACTGATTCCGTGAGCTTGCCCCGGGCCGAGGTATAAGCGGATGACGCGGACAATCGCGATCGTGGTGGGGACCCGCCCGGAGGTCATCAAGATGGTCCCGGTGTACCTGGCCCTGCGGGAAAGCCAGCGGTGGACACCTTTGCTCGTTTCCACGGGCCAACACCGCCAGATGCTCGACCAGGCCTGCGCCGCCTTCGAGCTGAAGCCCGATATTGATCTGGGGCTCATGCAGGCGGGGCAAGACCTGCCTGGCCTCACGGCCCGCGTGCTGACGGCCACGGCCGAACTGTTTCAACGCCATCGGCCCGAGGCCGTCCTGGTTCAGGGCGATACTACCACAGTCCTGGGCACGGCCCTGGGGGCGTTTTACAATCGCCTTCCCGTCGGGCATGTCGAGGCCGGCCTGCGCACCTACAACCTCGAGGCCCCGTGGCCCGAGGAGATGAACCGGCGCTTGGTGGATCCGCTCTGCCGCTGGTGCTTCGCCCCCACGGAATCAAGCCGCCAGAACCTCCTGGGCGAGCGGATTCCAGCGGACCGGGTGCACGTGACCGGCAACACGGTGATCGACGCCCTGCTCTGGATGCGCGCGCGCTTGCGCCGTCAGCCGGATTCGGCGGTCGAGCTGGCGGGGCGGTGTGGGATCGACGCGGAGTTCCAGGCTCGGTTTCTGCCCGCGAATCCCGGGGCGTTGTCGCCTCATCGGCTGGTGCTGGTCACCGGCCATCGCCGCGAATCCTTTGGTGAGGGCTTCGAGGGGATCTGTCAGGGCATCCGCCAGTTGGCGGAGCGCCACCCGGACGTGGGCGTGCTCTACCCCGTCCACCTCAACCCCAACGTCCAGGAACCGGTCCGCCGCCTCCTGGGTGGCCATCCCCGCATCCACCTCATTAAGCCGACTGACTATGCGAGCTTCGTCTGGCTGATGGACCGGGCCTATTTCATTCTCAGCGATTCCGGCGGGGTGCAGGAGGAAGCCCCTAGCTTGGGCAAGCCGGTGCTCGTCATGCGGGAGACGACCGAGCGGCCGGAAGGCACCCAGGCCGGCACCTGCCGGCTGGTGGGGACCGACCCGGCGCGCATCTACGCCGAAGCCCGTCGCCTGCTCGAGGACCCGGAGGAATACCGTCGCCGGAGCCAACTGGCCAATCCCTACGGCGACGGACAAGCCGCGCAGCGGATCGTGGCCGTGTTAAGCCGCGAACTCGGGCAACCTGGCTGAGCCTCCCGCCTGCCGCCTGCCGCGGCGGCTGGCTCGGCGGTCCTCCCGCCCAACCGTACGCTCATCCCTCGCCCCCGCCCCCTGGGAGTGAACCGCACCTCCATAATCCAGCCGGGCCGATTCCTGGTGACCGGCGCCGCCGGCTTCATCGGCAGCCACCTGACCGACCGCCTGCTGGCGCGCGGCGGCAGTGTCGTGGGGATTGATAACTTGGCGCTGGGGCGGCGGGAGAACCTGGCGCGCGCCTTGGCTCAGCCAGGGTTTCGCTTGCACGTTACCGACGTCAACGACGTCGCCGCGTGCACTCGGCTCATCGCCGAGGAAGCAGCGCGCGAGCCCTTCACCATGGCGTGGCACTTGGCGGCCAACTCGGACATCCGCGCCGGGGTTGCGGATTCGGACGTTGATCTGCGGAACACCTTCCTGACCACCCATCACCTGCTCCAGGTGCTGCGCCGCCAGGGCATCCGCCGGCTGGCGTTCGCCTCTACCTCCGCGGTTTACGGGATGCATCCGGCACGGTTGACGGAGGAGACGGGTCCGCTCTTTCCCATTTCCAACTACGGGGCGATGAAGTTAGCCAGCGAAGCCGCCATCTCGGCCGCGGTGGAGAGTTTCCTGGAGCGCGCCTGGATTTTCCGGTTCCCCAACGTCGTGGGGAGTCGCGCCACCCACGGGGCCATCCACGATTTTGCGCTGAAGCTCAAGCGCGACCCGGGGGAACTGGAGGTGCTCGGGGACGGGACGCAGGCGAAGCCGTACCTGCACGTGGCCGAGCTGATCGACGCGATGGTATTCATCGTGGACCAAGCGGGCGAGCCGCTCAACTGCTTCAACATCGGCACCGTGGCCAGCACCACCACCGTGCGCTACCTGGCCGAAGCGGTGGTCCAGCGCATGGCCCCACAGGCCCGCATCCGCTACACCGGGGGCAACAAAGGGTGGGTCGGGGACGTGCCGCGGTTTAATTATGCCGTGGATAAGTTGCAGCGGCTCGGTTGGACGCCGCGGCTCACCTCCGACGAGGCGGTGGATCGGGCGGTGGCGGAGGTGGTTGCCGAGGTCGGCGGATGAAGCAGGTCGTTATTCTGGCGGGGGGGCAGGGGACGCGGCTGGCGGAGCGCTTCGGCAGTTTGCCCAAGGCCCTGGTGCCCATCGGCGGCAAGCCGTTGATCGAGCACCAGCTCGAATTGGCCTGCGGGCACGGCTTCGCCGACGTGCGGGTGTTTGTGCACCACCAGGCCGCCCAACTCCAGCAGCACCTGGGCGACGGGCGCCGCTGGGGCGCGCGGGTAATCTGCGTGGTGGAGCCGACGCCGCTGGGCACCGCCGGGGCCCTGCTCGCGGCCCTGGACCAGTTAGCGGACCGGTTCATCGTGTTTTACGGTGACACGATGGTGAACGTGGACTTGGCGCGCCTTTGGGCCGCCCACCAAGGCAGTGGCGCCGACGCCACCCTGGTG
>JAJXTA010000599.1 GCA_021784265.1 bacterium
CGGCTTTGCCGCGCACGCCGAGGAGATTGGACTCGCACTGGATCAGGCCGACCGGGAAGCCGTGGACCGAGAACACGTCCAGTGATTTGAGGGCCATCGTATCGTAGCGGCAGAGCATGTTCTGGTACCGCAGGAGGTCCGATAGGTTGGTGGCGAGCGCCTCAGCGATGCGCGGTCCTTTTTGGCGACTGACGAGGCGGCAACTAAGTTCAAGGCCGAGAAGTTGCCGGGCGTTGAACATCTCGCGGTACGAGCGATAGCCCCAGCGATGCAGCCGGTCCGTCTCGTCGCCGCCGGGGATCGCCTCCCGCGGGACGAAGGCCAACCGCATGCGGGCGAGGCGGGCGGCGGCGGCGGCGTAGTGGCCGAGGTCGTCGCTCGAGGGTCGTTTGAAAAAGCGGCCCTGATGCCGGCCCCGGCAGCGGTCGCAGTGGTACTCGAGGGCGAAGAGGCGGTGACCAGGAGGGCCAGCGGCCGGGGTGGGATAGGTGTTAACCTCGCCGCAGTGCTCGCACTGGCAGCGGTTTCGCCTGGCGGTGAATTCGGTGGTGAACGCTACCTTGCAGTGCGGGCAGGCAGGGGGGGCGTGGCGCGAGCCGCTCGCGTAGAGTTCCCCGCAGGCGCGGCAGACAAAGACATTGGTGGGATGGCGGACATCCTCGGCCAACAAGTAATTGGGGAAAAGGTCCACCGGTCTGGTGCATTTCCGACACGAGAGCGACTTGACCCAGAGGAAGTATTTGACGTGAGCCTCCTCGGAGCCGCACTCGAGGCAGCGGGTGCGGTAGAGGTCGCCAATCTCTTTTTCGAGCGAAACACGGAGGTCCGCGGCCGCCTGACGGTAGGCCGCGAGGTCGAGGTTCGAGATTTCCTGGCGGACGATCCACCACGCCATGGGGTTGATGTCGAAACCGGTGATCGCACAGCCAAGGCGGTTCGCTTCGATGAGCGTGGCGCCCCCGCCCATGAACGGGTCAAGGACCGCGAGGTTGGTTAGGGCGTGGCCTTGGTAAAACGTCTCGCGGAGCTGGCCGCGGTGGAACTCGGAGAGCAGGAGGGCGCGGAACAGGGTGCCCGGGCGGCGCGCGAACCACTTGTGGACCGCCATAATGGGGCGGTAGTTCTGCTGGATCTGCTTTTCGCGGAGGGCCAAATCGGCCACAAAGGGCACATCGAAGTCGCGCTCGATCATCCGAGCGTTAGCGTGTCAAAGTCTCGCCTCCAAGCCAAGGCGGATGCGGTCTCGGGACGGTTGGCCGCACGCCCGGTGAGCCGGGCGGTCGGCACCGGGAATCGCTTGAGGTCCCGCACGCGGGCTGGCACTCTGCCCGCGCATGAACCGCATCACGGAAAGGTTTAATCGCCTGGCCAGCGCGGGCCAGAAGGGGTTCATCGTCTATATCACCGCGGGCGATCCGGGCCTGGAAACAACCCGGGAACTGGCGCTGGCGTTCGATCGCGCGGAGGTGGACGTGCTGGAATTGGGCGTCCCGTTCAGCGACCCGCTCGCCGACGGCACGGTGAATCAATTGGCCGCCCAACGCGCGTTGGAGGCGGGCACCACCCCGGCCCAGGTCCTGGCCACCGTCGCGGCGATTCGCCGCACCGCCACCCTCCCGATTGTTCTTTACGTTTACTTTAACCTGATCCACCGCTTCGGGGTCGAGCGGTTCGTGCGGGAAGCGGCCGCGGCGGGGGTGGACGGCTTGCTGGTCCTGGACCTCCCGCCCGAGGAAGCGGAGGCCTACGAGCCGGTGATGCGGGCGGCGGGGTTGTGCCCGATCTATCTCGTGGCGCCCACCACGCCCGAAGCGCGCCTGGCGCGCATCGTCAGCCACGGCCGCGGGTTCGTCTATTACGTGTCACGCGAAGGGGTCACCGGCATGCAGACGAGTGTCTCGCAAACCATCGCCCCCATGACGGCCCTGATCCGCAAACATACGGCCCTGCCCATCGCCGTCGGGTTTGGCATCTCGAATCCCGAGCAAGCCCGGGAGGTGGCCCGGCACGCGGATGCGATCGTGGTCGGCAGCGCGGTGGTCAGCCGCATGGCGCGGCACGCCCGCGACGCGACCCTGGTTCCCGAGGTCGTCACCCTGGTGGAAGGTCTGGCGCGCGCGGTCAAACAACCATGAAAGCTAAATCCGATCCCAAGGACCGTTACGTGGTCATCATCGCCGGGGGACGGGGAGAGCGTTTCTGGCCGGTGAGCCGCCAGAAGACCCCGAAGCAATTGCTCGCCTTGCTGGGCAAACAGTCGTTCCTCCAACAGGCCGTCACGCGGGTCCTTCCGCTGGTGCCCGCCAAGAACATCCTGGTCATCACCAACCAGGACCAGCTCGCCGCCGTCCGCCAACAGCTCCCGCAGGTGCCCAAAGCGAACGTGGTGGGCGAGCCGTGCGGACGGGACACCTCGGTGGCGGTGACGCTCGGGGCGGCCTTGGTGGGGCACCGCTCGCCCACGGGGGTGATGGCGGTGCTGCCTGCCGACCATGTGATCCCCGAGGAGAAGAAGTTCCAGCAGGTCCTGGCCGACGCTTTCGATCTGGCGGCGCGGGGGCAGGTGATCGTGACCATTGGGATCCAGCCGGCCGAGCCGGCCACGGGCTACGGTTATATCCGGCTTGGCGCGGCGCTGCCGCCGCCCCAGGGGGTTCGCCCCTACAAGACCACCTTCTACAAGGCGGAGAAGTTCGTCGAGAAACCCCATTTCGAGCGGGCCAAGGAGTACCTGGCCAGCGGGGATTATCGCTGGAACGCGGGGATGTTCGTCTGGTCGTTTGTCACCATCACGGAAGGACTGGCCAAGCATCAACCGGAGCTGGCGGCGGCCTGCCAGCGCTGGTTCGCGCGGGCCGGCAGCCCGAAACTGGCCAAGACCCTCGCCGCCGAGTACCCGGCGCTGCGCAAGCTCTCCATCGATTTCGCCTTGATGGAACACGCCCAAAACGTGGTGGTGGCCGAAGGGGCCTTTGCCTGGGACGACTTGGGGGCTTGGCCTTCCTTGGCGCGTCATCTCAAGGCGGACGAGGCCGGGAACTGCGCGACCGGCGACTTTGTGCACGTGGATGCGGCGCGGAACATCATCTTCGACGCCCGCACCAAGCACCGAACCCTGACCACCATCGTCGGCCTGTGGGACGCGGTGATCGTGCTCACCGACGACGCGACCCTGGTGGCCCACCGGACCCAAGCCCAGAAGATCAAGGAGCTGGTGAACCGCCTCGCCGCCGACCCAGCCTACCGGAAACTGATTTGAGCAACAAAAAAGCGCGAGCCGATGGCTCGCGCTTGTGAAAGTAAGGAATCAGCCGCAGCTTAGGCGCGGCGCTTCAGGCCGAGGAA
>JAJXTA010000600.1 GCA_021784265.1 bacterium
CTGGTTCGGTAGCAAACCACTCGCGAAATTCCAGGATCGTCTGCGGGTACGGTTCCACAGGCGGAATGTGGCAGAAAACCAACAAGCGTCAAGTGCATAGCCCCAAATGGTAATTCTGTAAGGCCAGCCCTCACAGGTCCAGCGTCGAGAGCAGGGCCTGGGCGGCGCGGGTGCTGGCACCGGGGCCGCCCAAGCCCTGGATCACCGCGGCCAAACGCGACTGCACCTGCCGTCGGCGGGCCGGATCGGTGAGGATGGCCAGGGCGGCCGCGGCCAGGTTCGCCGGGGTCGCCGCGCTTTGGAGGTACTCGGGATAGACCTCCGCCCCGGCGAGCAGGTTGGGCATGGCCAGGTATTTGACCGTGGCAATCTGCCTGGCGATGAGATAGTTGATCCACGACGTCCGGTAGAGCGCCACGACCGGCACCCGGAAGAAGGCGCATTCGAGGGTCACGGTGCCGGTGGAGGCAATCGCCAACTCCGCCTCGGCCAGGGATTCAGCCAAACCGCCCACCCGCACCTCGAACTCCGGCCCCGCGCGGTTGCCGGACGCGACCGGCCCGGTGGGTGAGGAGAGGGGCGGGAATCGCCGCGCCTGAGCGGCCAGCCGCGCGTTGGGTAGCACGACCCGCCAGCGGAGCGGTGCCGCCGGCGTGGTCCTCGGACCGGGTAGGTCCTGGCGCCGCGCCTCGAGGAGCGCCGCCGCCCGCAACATCACGGGCAGGTGCGCCAGCAACTCCCCCTCGCGACTCCCAGGCAAAAGGAGCGCCAGTGGCCGGCCTGCCGCGCCGCCGTCGCTCCGGGCCGGGGCTGACGCAAACCGGTCGCAGAGCGGATGGCCGACGAACTCGACACGGAGGTGGGGCGTTTCCTGGCGGTACCACTCCTGTTCAAACGGAAACAGGCAGAGCAAGAGATCGAGGTCGCGGGCCAGGGCCCGGGCCCGGCCGGGACGCGACGCCCAGACCTGGGGCGAGACGTACTGCACCAGGCGCGGGCGCCAGTTATTGAATGCGGGGGCCTGGGCGCGCACGCGCCTTCGGATCGCGTGGGCGAGCCGCCGGTTGAAGCCGGAGAAATCCACGAAGACGATGACCTCCGGTCGCCGGGCCCGCGCCAGATGCACCAGACGATCGAAGAAGCGTTTGAACTTGCGGTAGTTGGCCAGCGCCCCGGCCAAGCCCACCACCGCGTGGCGAGTCAGGTCGAAGTCCAGCGTCACCCCGGCTTCGGCCATGCGGGGCCCGCCGGCCCCAAAGAAGCGCGGGGCGAAGGGCAAGGCCTGGAGCGCCGGGGCTTCCCGCAGGGCGCGGACCAACTCGGCCGCGAGCAGGTCGCCGCTGGTCTCTCCCGCCACCAACATGAACGAGATGGGGCCGTCGGTGGACACAGGACTAGGGCGAGGCGGTCTGGCGGAGCTGCCGGCTGATCTCGAAGGCCACCTGCAGGGCCTGCTGGGCCGCCTCCCCGCTCACCACCGGGGTCTGGTGGGCGCGTACACAGGCGATGAAACTCCGCAGCTCCAGGGCGAGCGGCTCTTCTTTGGCGAGGGGCACCGGCTCGCGCACGATCCGTTTGCCGCCGAATTGGCTCACCACGGCCGCCTCCTTGCCCGCCCACAGCTTCTTGAGCAGCGAGGAATCCGCCTCCTCTTCGCGCGCCAACCGATAGACGTAGCCGGACTGCGCCCGATAGTCCAAGGAGACGTAGCGGGGCTGGGCGCCGCCGCTGAACACGCGGATTTTGCGCACGCGTTCGACGCTCACTCGGCTGGCGGTGAGGTTGGCCACGCACCCGTTGGCAAACTGGAGACGGGCGTTGGCAATGTCCTCCGTGGCGCTCAACACCGGGATGCCGACCGCGTCCAAACGGGTCACGGGCGACCGGACGAACGCCAGCACCACGTCCAGGTCGTGGATCATCAGGTCGAGCACCACCCCGATATCGGTGCTGCGGGCGGGGTAGGGGGAGAGGCGGTGGACCTCGATGAAGCGCGGGGTGGTGATCGCCGCTTGCAGGTAGCCGAAGACGGGGTTGAACCGTTCGACGTGGCCGACCTGCAGCACGCAGCCCCGCGCGCGGGCCAACTGCACCAGCGTCTCGGCTTCCGCGGCGTTGTCGGTCATCGGTTTCTCGACCAACAGATGTTTGCCCTGGCGCAAGAGGCTCTCGGCCAGGGCGAAGTGGGTGGCCGTGGGGGTCACCACGCTCAGGGCGTCGCTGGCGGCGGCCGCTTCGGCCACTGAGCCGAAGCAGCGGACCTGATATTGGTCGGAGATCCGGCGGGCGGTCTCCGCGACCACATCGAAGACGCCAACAAATTCGACCTGCCCCGCCCGCGCCAACGCGGCGTAGAGGCGGGCATGTTCCTTGCCCAACGAGCCTGTTCCCAACACCGCGACCCGCAGCTCTGATGACATGCCCGGAGTCTAATCACGACAAGGCGGACGCCAAGGAACAAACTCCACCCGGCGGGCGGTGATGGCCTGCCCGGCGCTTTCGGAAAGGGGGTCGTCGCCTGGGCGGAGAGGTGCCGGAACGGGCGTTGAGGCCCAGTCGGCCTGATCCTCCCGGTGGCTGGGCTGGCGGCGAGATCGCACCGGCTTGGCAAGGTTTTCGGGCCACGCTCCCGGGTCTTCGGACGCGACTCGACAGGGCGCCCGCGGCTATGGCAGGCTCAAGGGGTGGGCGTAACGCCGCAGCAATTCGAGCAGATGAAGTCCCGCCTGCACGGCGCGGGGCGGACCCCGCGGCCCGTCCCGCCGGCGCAGCCACCCGTCCGCGGGAGTGCCCCTGGGGTGGTGCTGGGCGTCGATCCGTCCCTTCGGGGCACCGGCTACGGTGTCATCCGCTTCACCTCGCCTGCGCCGGTGGTGGTGGCGCAGGGAGTTGTTTCCTGCCCCGCGGCTTGGGAAGTCTCCCGCTGCCTGGTGAAGATTGCGGAAACGCTGCGCGAGTTGATCCGGCAAACCCGGCCGAGCGTTTGCGTCGTGGAAGGGCTGTTTTACGCGCAGAATCTCCAGACCGCCCTGGTGATGGGGCAGGCGCGTGGCGCCAGCATCGTTGCCGCGGCCGAGGCCGGGCTGGAGGTTTACGAGATCGCCCCGCGCAAGGTCAAACAGGCCATTGTCGGCTACGGTGCCGCCCAGAAGCTGGCCGTGGCGAAAATGGTCCAGCGTCTGTTGCGGTTGAGCGAGGTGCCGGCGCCGGACGCTGCCGACGCGCTGGCGCTGGCGCTGGCCCATTTCCAAGAGCAAGGCCGCTACAACCTTACCCCGCCGCGCAAGCTATGATCGCGTTCCTTGTCGGCACCTTAGTCGAGGCCTTGCCCACCCAGGTTA